>NZ_QHCT01000008.1 GCF_003545885.1 Leptospira stimsonii | reverse complement strand
TATAAACGCAAAATTCTCCTTCAAAGTTGTTTTTGTACGAAGTTCGTATAAACGCAAAATTCTCCTTCAAAGTTGTTTTTGTACGAAGTTCATATAAACGCAAAATTCTCCTTCAAAGTTGTTTTTGTGCGAAGTTCTATAAACGCCAAATTCTCCTCCAAGGTTGCTATTGTGCGAAGTGCGTATAAACGCCAGATTCTCCTTCAAAGTTGTTTTTGTGCGAAGTGCATATAAACGCAAAAACTCGCAAAATGGTGAAAGCCCTCTTCACGCAGAATTCTCCAATTCAAAATTGCTTTTCTAAAGATTTTGAGAGACCTCCTTGTTCTTTTTTTAGGAACCTTGGATAAGGAGAGAATTGTTTTTCGATTTCTCTGGGATTCTAAAAAAGGACCGAAATCAAATGGATTTTCTTTAAGATATCTGAGAAATGAATTCGATCGGTATGGGGACGTGCGGCGTTTCGCCGGAATCCGGAATTCGGATTTTTTCTCCTTGAAAACAAATTTCAAAACCGTTCTCGGATTCTTCTAAAAATGGACTCAGATCCGAAAGACAATTCCGATCGGGCCTAAACTTTAATTTTTGATTCAGTCCTGTTCGCGCAAAGAGACAACCTTTTGCATCTAAAAAAAATGACAAATTCTTGAGAGAGAAATTTAAGTCGGCCTCTGAATGAAAGACTAACGTTCCATCGACTTCTCTACAGGAAGTGAGGTGAATCGGATAGCCGTTCAATTCCACATAACCGTTTTCGGAAAGTTCACCGAATCGATTGTCTATGTAGACACCGAATTCGTCCTCGCGAAGATTTTTTCGAAAATAAGTTAAAACTTCTTTCTGGATGATTCTATTCCCGTTGAAAATCCAACGATCTTCCGCATCGACGTAGATCTCACTGTTAAATCTCCTAGGGGATTTTTTTTCCAATTCACTCATGGATTTTTCGTTTACCTTCGCTCATCCTTATAACGGTAGGCGACTCCTTCGATCACTCCCATTTCGTTGTTCACATATCCAATGGCGACTGTGTTCCCATCCCCGTTTCCGGATTGAACCAAAGTCGGAGGGACGCTTACAATTCCTCTCCCGGTAAAGATCACACCGTCCATATGATTTGTAAAAAGTTCCTTCTTCAGAGACACAATCAGATAATCTGGGACCTTTCCATTTACGAACGTTCGGATGAGAATTTTCCCATACGTTCGATAGGGTTTCGGAGGAGAAGAATTTCGAATTTCAATTTCTTCCCAGGAGGATTTATGAGAAAAACCGAATTCTTCTCTGAGAACCGTTTCCGGGATAAATTCTACAGACTCACAAGAAAAAAGAGTGGAAAGTAGAATCAGTACCGGAAGAATCTTCGCAATCCGTAAAAATATGCGAAATCGGGACAATTTTTCCGTTTCCGGATGCATGATTCCATTCAGAAAAAATGGAAATAAGGCGCAAGTGTTTTAATCTTGTTTCTCGTTTGGCGAGAAGCGAGTTGTTCAAAATAAATTAAATGTTATGATAAAATGGGATAAGGGTAACTAGTTCGGACCTCGATTTTCGAGTCGTACCATCCCTAAAACTTCATATGGAAGATACAGAGTTAGAGAAAAGGTCAAGAGAGAACGTATTAAAAATCGGATATTGTTCTCTGGACGAGATCGAAGAGAAAGTAAAGGCCTTTCGGGTGATGAACCAAAACGCCGCCAAAAAGAGATATCTTATAACAAGAGAACCGATTCTTGACTCGAATGGAAAAGCCCTTCTGGCTAAAGCGGCTGAGATTGATATTTCAGCGGCGAAACTTCTGAGAAGACAGTTCAAAGGTAATCAGATGTTTAAGACCTTCCAGCCGGACGAAGGAATTGTAATCATTTCGGATATGACTTCCGCAGAAGGAGTCTCTTTCACGATGGATATCGTAACTCAGATCATGAACCTCGGTGGAGGAGCTTATGAGGGTTTTATCGACCGCGTGGATAGTTTTGGAGAATTCATCAACCTTTTGAAAAAATCGCTCTTCCCGAAATTGATCATTATCGGTTATATTCCTCAGAGCCAAGTTCAATCCGAACTTTTAAACTTTGTAAGAGTAAAACGAGTCGATAATTATCTTCGCGCGATCGAACTCTCTCACAGTCTTTTTAAGCCGCAACCGTACTTCCCAAAGATCAAACAAATCGAAATCTCGCAGAATGATCCGAAGAGCTGGGGAAGATTCGTCGTCGAGATCATCCGAGAATATACGCGCCCCTATCTCCTAGAAGAGATTTAGGCTCCTTGTATCTGCAAAGATCTTTGTTATTGAAAGATGTTCGGATTTGCTCGCGCTCTTTTGAGTTTTCTTAACTTCGGGGTCATACGATTTTCAGCAAAGTGATAGTCATTGGTCAGACGTAATTTATAAAGAAAGACCGGGCGTAATTTATGCCAAGTTCGCCTAAACACCAAGAACCGCAGTGTTTTTATACATTTTAAGAATTGTAAGAAGTATGACAATTTTACTGTTTTCCGTAGATATCGTAGTATGCGGGACTATGCGATGTTCGTCTAAACCCAGTGGGAATTTTTAGCAAAGTCCGTATCCTTCGTAGTTTCGACCGAATTTACAAAATAAGACCTGATTCGTCTACTTGGCGTAGTTATACAAAGTTTGCCTAAGCGCAAAAAGGGAACTTTTAGGAGAGTCCTTGTTTGTCGTTGCTCCGACCTTGCTATCAAAGTAAGGCTCGATTCCCCAAGGCGTCGTTATGCGAAGTTCGTATAAGCGCAGGCGCAGGTTTTTAGCAATACTGTTATCTTTAATAGCTCCAACGTAATTTAAAATGCCAGACTCGATCCACTTTCGCGTTTTACGCGAAGTTCGCCTAAACGCACTTGCGCGGCTTTTTGAATAACGTTGTCTCTCGTAGATTCGACGTACCTACAAATCAAGACTCGATTCTCCATGGGCGGTTATGCGAAGGTCGTATAAACGCAGGCGCAGGTTTTAAGCAATCCGTATTCGTAGGTCCCACTTAACCCTCAAAGTAAGGCTCATTTCTCCTTGGTGCTTTTATATGATGTTCGTATAAAAGCTGGGCCCCCGTTGACGTCGTTATGCGATGTTCGTATTATAAATGCTGCGAAAATTTTCAGCAATACCTTTCTCTCGTAGCTCCAACGTAATTTAAAATGCAAGACTCGATTCACTTTCAAAAGATTTATGCAAAGTTCGTATCAGTTCAGGGCTAACTTTAATTGCTTGCTCGAGATTTCAAGCGATCGCGTTCGAACATGTCCGTGTTTAACATTCGCCTAAACGTGCTCAACTTTCAAAAAAATTGATTTCCTAATATTGAAGATTCTGGTTGAGAAGAAAATTTGAATTGAGTGGCGGTAGCGAGCTTTAAGAAGTTCGTATAAACGCACAAGCGAAACTTAATCAAAGCCTTTTCCGTCGTTGCTCCGACGTAACTTTCAAAGTAAGGCTCGATTCTCCTCGAGGTAGTTATTCGAAGTTCGTATAAGCGCAGGCGGAATTTTTCAGAAATACGTTTCTCTCGTGGATCCGGCGTATCTTTCAAAGTAAGGTTCGATTCTCCTTCAGGTAGTTATGCGAAGTTCGTATAAACGCAGGCGGAATTTTTCAGAAATACGTTTCTCTCGAAGATCCGGCGTATCTTTCAACGTTAGGCACGATTCTCCTTCAGGTAGTTACGCGAAGTTCGTATAAACGCAGGCGGAATTTTTTAGAAATACGTTTCTCTCGTAGCTCCAACGTCTCTTTCAATGTTAGTTAAGTCCCACGTAATTTACAAATCAAGACTCTATTCTACATGGGCAGTTGTGCGAAGTTCGTATAAACGCACGCGAAATTTTTCAGCAATACTGTTATCTTTCATAACTCCTACGTAACTTTCAATGTTGGATACAATTCTCATCCAAAGGGTACGCGAAGTTCGTATAAACGCAGGCGGGATTTATAGTCCACACTCCACCCGTCATTGTTGGTTCTTACTAAAAGCAGAAACGTAAGTCTTTGCTTTTCGAAAAGAGAGGATCTTAAACGCGGTAGAATTCTAGATTCTCACGCAAAGGATCAGGAAGGGAGCCTAACGCGTTGAGATACTTTTTATAACGGTTTTCCAATTCCGTATATTTACGATTTCGAATATTGATAAAGCGGTTGTGAATTTCTCCAAAGGCCGGTGTTTTCGCGACTTTTTCTCGAATCGGTCTGCTGAAAGGAATGTGGCGGTAAAAAATACTTCTTACAACCTTATTGAGTCTCTGGACTCCGTCCGATTCGTATTTGATCCAAAGCTGATAATCGTTTGCAAAGATATCCCTGTCGTTTCGAAAACGTTTAAAATCTCCAGCGAGTTTCTCTTTGATTTCGATTGAAAGGTCCTTATTCTTCTTAAAGAACTGAATGTAATCCGTATAGTCTGCCGTGATCGAAGGGTTCCCCACGTTGTTCCATTCCGCGCCGAGAATCGATTTTGTAAGTTCCCAACGGAAAGCCGCGAGCGCATCGGAGATCATCGTCTTCAAATCGCCTTGGGAAAAAATCGGAACGACGATTCTTCCCGGGCTTTCTTTGGAGCCGGCACCTCTATGCACCGAAAGATCCTGCCACATCATAACCTTAGTTCCGATCGATGGAACTAAGATAAAATCGGGAATCACACATCTCTGAATAAATTCTTTTGTGATTCCCAACTCGTTGTTATTGTAGATGACTTCCCTATGAAAAACCGAGTAATCGATCGCCATCAGATCGTGAATCACGTCGGTAAGAATTTTTTTAGAAACATAGGACTTATCGATCGCCATCTGGCTGTGAAATTTTGTTAGAATCGGAAAGTGAGTCGCAGGGCTTCCCGAAGTGAGTCTAACGTTTGCCTCGTATAAAGACGCGAACTCAAACTTCAACCTCGTATCCGGATTATCAAGTTCGGGAGGAATATCCGATTCTTTTTTGATGTTGATGGTTCTGTTTTCCATCTTCACTTTTTCGAAAAAGTTTTGTCCCATCTCATCCAAAGATGTAGGGATCTCTCTCTTATAAATTCTTTCTAACCATTCCGTACCTATGGAAATCGGAATATCCGAAACGGAATTTAAAGCGTCTTTGTGAGTGTACATGAAGGCGATCTGAGAATCATCCACCATCGTCTCGTCGAAGAAACCGTATTTTAACATGAGATCGACGGCCTTTGGGACGTTCCGATTCATATTCATGTATTTCATAAAGCAGGCCTGATACATGTCCCAATAGTGTCTTCCTAAAGTTCTCCGAACCTTTCGGATGTCTCCTTCCGGATCGAGTGGGTTCTTCAGACTTTTTACTTTCACCATCAGGGCGGAGAATTCTTTGACTCTTTCCGCATCGAGGCCGGAGAATTGAATGATGACGGACGCGGAGTTGTCTAGTTCTTTGCGGATCGCTTCCACGTCGACACCCGCCGTTATCGCTGAAGAAGTAGGGGCCGCGGTTTTAGGAGCGCTCTCTTCCATCTTTTTCGCGAGGGCGCCCGCCTTTGTCTGAAAGGCACCTGCGTTAGGCGAAATTCCTGTGACGGGAACGCCGAAAAGTGCATGATGACCATTCTTATACTTTTCAATTTTTCCCGCGACGGCTCCGAGAACGGGGATCACGAATTCTGCGGGAGCGGTTCCGTAACCGGAAGAAGTGATGTCCAGGATGAGATAGAATTTTTCTACGAGGCTGTTTTCTCCCACGAAGAAGAGCCGGAACGCATCGTCCAAATCCGTGAGACAAGTTTTGAGAATTCCGGAAATCTGATCCAGAACGTTCGCGAGTTTGATACAAACGTAGGTGAGCATCGAAGGATCTGCGGTGAAAAGAGCGTTTAGAATCTTAGCGTCTTGGAGGACGAGTTTTCGGATAAAACTGAATTCTCCGTCTTGAAAATCGATTTCTTCGGGATAAAGTCGCGTGAGCTGGGATTCGTGTTCTTCTTCTAAGAATTGCGGGCTCGGTCGGTCGGGAAGAAGACCACCGTTGTCAAAAAATAATTTCAGATTCTCCCGGCAAAGACGCATCACAGGGTCCACGACGTCCGCCGAAACTTCCGGAATCGGAGAACCGGGCTTGATATCCGGGAAAACACTCGGATTGAATTGATAATAGAGAATGGAAAGGTTATCGTTCACCTTCTCGATTTCAGAGGTGATCTTTCGGATTTGATTCGCCTTTTTAAAAAGCTCTGTGACTTCCCTGAGAAGGGTTCTTGCCACCATCATTCCTAAAGAAACTCGGGAGCCGATGCTCTTCGCGATGGTTTGAGAATTCATCGCATAGGTAGAGATGACACAGGCTTCTTCCGCTTGGAGATGAAAGGGATATCTACCGCTTGTAAAAAGGGCAACGGAACCCGGTGTGAGATTCGCGCCGTTGAGTTTGAAAAGTTCTAATTTTCTTCCGCCAGGGATTTCGGTCAAATAACGAACCGTTCCACTGTGAAGCACGTTTAAAGTATTTGCGGGAGAACCCTCCGGAAACAGGAGAGTTCCTGCGGGAGCCTGGGCTTGTTGTTGTGGAACTGAGGAATCAAATGCCATAGTTAGATTATCGAAGGTTAAATGAAAAAGAAACTATTCCTAACCCGTATGGAAAACACTTTTTTTCAAGGCTCGAGAAAAAACCAGATTTCAAAGAGAAGAATTGTGTTCGATTCTTGGAAAACTTGACTCCTTATGCCTCCTGAAAACCATAAAGAACGATGAATAAAATCGAAAAGCTTCTTCGTGTTTCCAGAATCGGAATGATCACCAATCAAAGCGCCTTCGGGCTTGATGGAGAATATCACTTTCAGACCGTTCACAAACGTTATGATCTTAAGAAAATCTTCTTACCGGAACACGGACTTTTCGCCGAACTTCAGGATCAAGTTTCAGGTTCTCATCTCAGATACAATTTAGAGGGTGTGGAATTCATTAACCTCTACGGAGATACGGAATCCAGTCTGGTGCCGAGTAGTTTTTCCTTGGAAGGTTTGGATCTCGTCATCATCGACATTCGAGACACGGGGGCGCGCTATTATACATTCTTGACGACCGCTTACTATTTTTTGGAAGAAATCGCGAAATGGAACAACTCTGGGAAAGAAGAAATTTCCGTTCTGGTTTTGGATTCTCCCAATCCGGCGGGAAGAAGAATCGAAGGAACTCCTCTTCAAGAAGAATTCGAATCTTTCGTAGGAGTAAGAAGTGTCTTACATCGACACGGACTTTCGCCCGGAGAACTGCTTACCTATTATAAGGAAGAATTTTCTCTGAATCTAAAGATGAGAGTCGTCAAAGAGGGTTGGTATTCAAAAGAGGATTCCGAATTATTATGGATTCCTCCTTCTCCGAATATCCCTTTTATTTCCACGTGTTATGTTTATTCCGGTCAGTGTCTTCTGGAAGGGACCAATCTTTCGGAAGGTAGAGGAACGACTCGACCGTTTGAAACATTCGGTGCTCCTTACATCGATGAGGGAAACGAAAGGGTCAGAAAGGAATTGGAGAATTTTCAGAAGGGGAGTTTTGTCCTTCGGCCTTTGAAGTTCATACCGACGTTTCACAAACACAAGGATGAAATTTGCGGAGGTTATCAGATTCTTTTAAAAAAACCGGAGAAGTTCCACAGCTTATTTTTTTCTCTGAAATTGATTCGATTATTGAGAGAAGAATATCCGAAACAGTTCGCCTTCCGCGACGGTGCTTACGAATTTCGCTCCGATCGTCCCGCGATCGAATTGTTGGTGGGAGATCGTTTTCTTTTGGATTATCTCAACGGGGAACATTCGGATTTAATTGTATTCGAATATTTGAAAGAAGAAGAATCTGCTTGGAAGAAAAAGTGCAAGCGGATTGGGGATGGAATGGAGCAGGTTCTCTATTAAAATAATCTCGAAGCTCGTTGTACACTTTGATCCTTTCGGAAAAATCTTTCTAAGAACTTCCTCTCATCATCATGGAAGTCAAGATCCGAAAGAAAGAAATATTTGCACTTTCCTTCGTTTTCGAAATGCGGAACACATTGTTGGGCGGCTATTATCAGTTTGTTAAACCAATTTTAAAAGTGAAATGAGTCTTCAGCGACTCTAAACAGGATCGCAATTGGTTCAGCCTCAGAATCAAATGGAATTGAATTCTTACTTATAAAATTAACTTATAACTTGAACTCTATTCATTGTCACATTCCAGAGAATTCTTCGTTTAGATTGTTAAGTTCAATTAGCTTTTTGAAGCGAGGAGGAAAGATGCAAATCTTTCGAAATAAAATAGGAAAGGGTTCGGTAATCCTGGCACTAATTTGGTTATTCTTTAGTTGCGGGAATCGGAAAGAGGATGGAGATACATCTTCTCTACTTCTTTTGCTTTTAAAATCTGGCACCCATGCCGACGGTACCGTCACTTCTGAATTTTCAGGCGGTCCTCTTTCATCGGAATCGAATTCAGTGTCGCAAAGCGGTTCGGATTTAATTATCGTAAATCCGTTTCTAACGACTTATGTAGACGATAATGATAAAAGTAAGTGTGAAGTTTATTTTGCATTTAAGGTAAAGAATATCGGAAACGAAACCTTGAAACTACGGCCATCCCATTTGATTTCTGCAAATTACACGGCCAATTTGAAACAATCACAGGGTGGTTCTTTTACTCTGAAAAATTTAGCTCCTGGTGAAACCCAAGATGTTTCGTTTCTTCTGAATTTTCCGATTCATAATATCGAGGATGAAAACAAAGAGTTTAAAATTCGGGGTTCCTTGATTGTCGGTGGAAATGAATTGAGAACCGATAATAATTTTATTTCGCTTTCGACCATGGACTGTGCTCAGGAAATGAAAGCCGGACCGGCGGATCTACTCGTTTCAGTGAGCGGAGTAACGAATGTTCTTCCCGGTGAGGATTTGAGTCAAAATTTGAGTGTTAAGGTTGTGAATATCGGAAACGCCGTCGCTAAGGGAAGCAATCCGAGCCAGGATGGTTATATGGTCGATCTAATTCTATCGAAAGACACCGATGTCCCAGAAGGATATGCACCATATTCACCTGTCTATAAGGAGGACGCGTTGTTGAGCGGTGGAAGAATCAGTAACACTCCGAATCTAACTCCTGGAGCCCACGCGTGGGTAAGCGAAGGAAGCGTTTGGATTCCGAAAGATATTCCCTTCGGAAAATATTTCCTTTGTGCAAGGATCGATCCGGGTTCTAAGGTGCAAGAAGCGATGAAAGGCAACAACACTTCCTGTACTCAGATCAATGTAGGTTCGATAGACAAAGCGGACTTAATCATTCCACGCGCTTCCATCTATCCGAGTGGAATGAAGTGTAGTTCAGGCAAGCCAATTCTTTTCGTTACGGCAGAAGTGAAAAATATCGGTAAAGTTTCCAGTTCCGAAGCCTTGCACGTTGGTCTTCTAAATGCGCTCGATACAAACGGTGAAGTTTGGGGAGCGGGGAACGGTGTTTGGGGGAATGGTATCGGACTCGAAGCGATCCAACCCGAACAAACCCTTACGGTGACTTTTCCGATTTACTATTTAGCAAAAGATCCTTTGTATATGGAAGGGGCTCATTCCTTCGATTTACGAGTCAATCGTGGAAATTGGATTCAAGAATCCGATACGAGTAACAACGGATATAAGAATTTATTGAAAATTTCAATTCCGGAAGGATATTGTAAAAACCATCCAGGTTGAATTTCTGTTTCCACTTTAAGAAAAAGAATCGTTCGAGATCTGTTGAGAATCTTGGACGATTCTTTTTTAAGTTGTATCATCCATTGACACTGATCTAAGCAACGTTCACATCCGAGATCGTTTCAATCTGAATGTGTTCCACCGGGAATTATAAATTTCTAATTCGTTTTATCCAGAATGTTTAATTTAAAATAGCATGGCGAGCAACTCTTTCAAAAGAAGGGATCCTAAGATCGAAATCCGAATCCGACAAAAAAGAAAATCAGTCGCGATCCGTTCCCAGAAAAAAAATATACAAATTTTTTCGAAATCGAATTCTTTTGAAAATCAAAAGCCGGATCTATTTTGTCCTTTGGAAGGATTCAAGGATAACTTCTATCTCAGATGATTTAACGCATATAGGGAATCAAAGTTAAATATAAAACTGTTTCCTATTCGTCATGGGGAGATTTTCGAAGTATCGGCGATGATTCCCTAAGATACGAAAGAAGAAAATTAAACTCGCAATCCAATTCATTTCTAATAAAAATGAAAAGGAAAGGAGCCGAACTATGAGCTTTGAAATTCTCGGATTGGATCACGTTCAACTCTCAATCCCCATTGGCGGGGAGGAGCTTTCAAGAAAGTTCTTTGTAGATATTCTTTCATTTAATGAAATTGAAAAACCGGAAAATTTAAAACGAAAAGGAGGAGCTTGGTTCCAGTGCGGAGCAAATCAGATACACGTTGGGACGACGGATTCTTTTATTCCAGCAAAGAAAGCGCATCCGGCGATTCTCGTACACAATCTTTACGAATTTAAAAAATATCTCGAATCTCACGGTCTATCCACTCGAGAAGAGGATCCTCTTCCGGGTGCCGTTCGCTTTTATCTGGACGATCCGTTCGGAAACCGTCTTGAATTTTTAGAATGGTTGTAAAAAAAGTCCGAAACAAGGTTTTATTTTTCTTTCATTTTGAAAGGAGAGATTCCTAGACCAGAATGGTTTGGTTGCGGTTGATACTTTACAAAACTCTCATGAACCTAGGGGCATCAGAGATTCGGAATGGCGAGAACGGTTTCTCCCTCCTTTCCGGAAATCTTCAGGTCGAGTTTTAGTCCGCTCTTTGCGGACGTTCTTCGAAAAATTCTTTCGATAAAATTTCCCTCGGGTTGAATTTTACAGTCCGGAGGAAGGGAGGCAAATTCTTTCTCATCAAATTGAAATCTTGCAAATTCGATTTTTCCAGGATCCAGATTTCTTTCGATGACTTCCCAGTCTTTTTCCAAACAGTTCAGGCCCTCTTGATTACTTAAGAGAATTCTAAACTTCATTCCTTCCGAGGGGAAACGAAGTTCCTTCGACTCTCCTTCGTTCTTCATGAAAAGAAAAAAAGTAGGAACTCCTTCTTTCCCTTCACGGCTTGATTTCAGATAAACGAGAGCGGAGCCGATTCTCAACTTAGAAGAAGAGGATTGAACGGAAAACGCACCGGGGGTCATCGTACGAACGACCATTCCCACAACCAGAACCACCAACACTAAGTTGAGAATAAAGATTACTTTAACGCGGGAAAATTTCCCCGAGCTCGACCTCTTACGACTTTCTTCTAAGAATTTTCTAAATTCTTCCGGAGAACGAGAATGATAACCGCCACCCATTTTTATTTTTCTCCTTTTTGCAGAAGTTTTCGAATGCCCGAAGCTGTAGGAAAGCCTTTTGATCTTTCCGCGGCGTTCGTCAATAAGGAAAAAGAAAGTTGTGTCGCGGCCGGAATGGAAAATTTTCTCGCAAGAAAAAAAGCCAAAATTCCCGCCAAAAGATCGCCGGTTCCCATTACCGCTAATTTCGGTTCCGTCCTTTCCCAGAAAAACAAATCACCATTCGGACATATTAAAAAAGAAGAATGTCTTTTCCAGAGGACGTGAACGTTAGTCGATCTTGCGTATTCACTCGCGCGCGAGATTCCGTCTTTTACGTTCCGAATTTTCCCGTTTAAAAGCGTTTCCAGTTCTCCCGTATGCGGCGTTAGTAGAACCTTATCGTGAAGTATTTTTTCTCCGTAAACTTTGAGCGCTCCTGCGTCCAAAATACAATATTTATCCTTCGGTAAATCCACAACGGGACATTCTTCCGGTTTGAGTCCGGGACCGAATAAAAAAACCGAAGCCTTTTTGACAAAGGACCTCGAGAGAATTTCGGAAGTTTCTCCGATCTTGTCCACCATCAAGGACGGATCCTTTTTTAAAACGGAACGAATCGTTTTTTCCGAAGGGCTTAAGAGAAGGGAAATTCCTCCACCTAACTCGTGAAATGCGAACAGCGAAGAAAGCGCCGCCCCCGACATTCCCTGGGAACCTCCGATCAGAAGTAAAGATCCGTTTTTATATTTATGCGAATTTTCTTCCCTTTTTAGAACTTCTTTCAGGGAAGAATCCGGAATCCTTTTCCAGAGAGTTTTTTTAATCTTAAGATCCGGATCGAAATCTTTTTTTTGCGAGGTTGGAAATCCGATTCTATGGAATGATTTTTCGATTTCGTTCGGTAAAAAACGATTCCTCCACTTTTTCATTCCGATTTCGGCTAACGCGTCGACTTGGAAGGGAAGTATGGATTCTTCCGAAAAACCGGAAACGACGTCGAGGCTAAGGACGAAGGTTCTCTTCGGACTCCTTCTTTTTTGTTCTTTTATCTTCTCGAATACGGATCCGTATGGTTCGCGAATCGGAGGTTGAAACCCTGTTCCCAAAAGAGCGTCGACGATAAAAACGTTTTCCCCTTCGAACAAAAGAGGGTCGGATTCTAAATTTAGGATTTTGCCGCCAGCCCGCAATAGTAGGTTTTTATAATATGTGGATTCTTCCGAAAGGTTTCCTTCTTTTAAAAAGACTTTGGATTCTTTTCCTTCCTGGAGTAGAAAAAAGGCGAGGGCGAGCCCGTCTCCTCCGTTGTTTCCATTCCCGCAAAGGATAAAAACGGAATCGGATTTTAGAATTCTTTTTCGATATCTTTGGTAGACGGAAAGGGCCGCGAAGCCCATGAGGTGAGAGCCGGAAATTCCGGTATTTTCGATCGTTCTCCGATCCAGATCCCTGCTTTCTTGATCGTCAAACAGGGATTCTGAATATTCGGAAAACATTATTTCCATTTATGAATTTCCAGATATCCGGATTTGATTCTTGCGGAGTAGATCTCGTCGTTCAAATCCATCCAGGTTTCTCTCCAAAGTCCCCTAGGAGGAAGGTAGTTCAATCGAATGTTGTTTACGTGATTTCCTTCGTCGTCGTGCACTTGGAGACGAATCGAACTTTCCTCTTCCGTCTCGGTTTCCCAGAGAAAGAAGTTGTTGTCCTTTAAAATCCAATACAAGGATTCGGAAGGGTCCTGTATTTCCTTGATCAGAGTCGCGGACTTCGTTTCAAAATCATACTTGAATATCTTTCTCGACTTAAAACGGGAATTCTTCTTATCAAAAATGCTAAACGAAGCGACCGCGTATTTACCTTCCAGATGGGGAAGGATCGTCTCCAGTCGAACTTGTGTCGAATCCGAATCCGAGATTACGTTCGAAAAATTGGAAGCGCCGATCGATCGTAGAAGCGCTCCTTTGTCATATACGGAAAGTTTCATTTCACCGTTCGATCTGTGAAAGACAAAAAGAAGATCGTCCTCTCCCGTTTCCATTCTTTCTATATAGCCGAAAGGAGTGTTTCCGGTGTTTCCTTCCACAGAGATCGTATTCAATAATTTTCCAGCGTCCGAAAAATGGAGAATCGTGGACGGGGTTGCTTCTCTGTATTCCGTATCAAACGATCCGCTCTTCTTTAAAAAAATATCTTCTGTTGCAGGATCCACTTTCGGTTGTTCTTCCTTTCCGGTTCTTGATTGAAGATAAATTTCTTCGTCACCGTTGACCGCAACAAGTCCTATCTTTCCGATTTTTGCTGGAATGATTTTGTATTTGTCTCCGACCTTTTCCTTCAAAGTTCCTAATATGAATTTTAATTCCCCATCGGTGGAGAATACCTTCAACAAGGATTGTTCGAAATCGGGAACGTAGATCTTTCCACCAACGACAGGCAACGTCTGTGGAAGATTGGTTGGAACTCCGTTCAAAATTTTCGCCTGAACGTCGGCGAGAGTATTGCCTAATTTGATTCTTCCATAAAGATAAGAATTGTAATTGTCCACTTTGAATCGAGTACAGCTTACGATCAAAACGAGGAACGAAAGAATTCCAAAAGAAAGAATCGAAATTCTTCTTTGATAGGAGCGAATGCGGGAGATTGGATTGAGATTTCTCATGAAAACCTGGTTGGATCTGGGAATGTAACGATACCATTCCAATGGATCGATTGGAAAACAAGCAATAATCCATGGAATTCAATCGGTCGCGGAATCCATGGCTTTTTTTACTTTACACTGTAGCCAAATTTGAATAGTTTGATTAGGATATCAGGAAAAATTCATTCATTTGTGAGTTTTCTCTCTATAAGGCCGGGGTTTGACAGTAAGCAGGGAAGAAATCGAGACGATTCTGGATGGCGCCTTGCATTTGCCTGTCAAGCTGTACTCATTAAAGGTCAACCAAAGGCCTAACCATTCGTTGATCGAGGTTGTCTTGGACAATCTGGAACATCCGTATGGTTCAGTCAGCCTTCTGGAATGTGAGCAAGTTTCCAGAAAACTGAAAGAAGAGTTAGAACGGATCTCACCGGATCTGGATTATACTCTTAAAGTTTCCTCCGCAGGTGCGGAAAGGAAGCTTGACCTTCCGGGGGACCTGGATCGATTCCGGGGAATACCGGTTCGTCTGGTTTTTCTATCCGGAGAATCAGAGAATCCTCAGGAAGGAATTTTCCGGATAATGGATCGAGTTGAGGATCAGGTGATTCTGGAAAAATTCCAGAAGGGTAAAAAATCTGCCGGAAAAAAGCAGACGACCCTGAAGCTCAAGGATATACTGAAAGGGAATCTCTACGTAAGTATTTGATATGGCAGTTAAGAAGACACAATCGGAAGGAAATCTGTTGGAAGCAATCCAACAATTTTGTGCGGACAAGTCCCTGGATAGGGAAGCCGTTATGGGAGTCATACGTGATTCTCTTATAACCGCCTATAAGAAAAAGTCCGGACTGGAAGGATTGGAAGAATCCGAAGAATCGGACATACCTTCTCCTGTCACAGTAGAGTTTGCATCCGGCAAAGACAGCGTCGTTATAGCAATAGCAAAAAAAGTAGTGGAAGGAGCCTCGTCTTCTCCACTCGAAATCGGTTTAGAAGAAGCGAAAGCGATCGATCCTTCCGCAGAAGTCGGATCCGTCGTTTCCTTTCGTGAAAAACCGGTCGAACTTTCTCGAATCATCTCGAGCCAAGCGAAGCAGATGGTTTTCCAAAGACTCAAAGATATGGAGAAGGAACTTCTCTATAACGAGTATAAGGCGAAAGAAGGGGAACTCACTCACGGATATTTCCAGAGATGGAAAAAAGACGCGATGAGTATCGACCTCGGGAAAGTGGAAGGAATCATGCCTCGCAGGGAACAAAATCCCGGTGAGAAGTATCACAGCGGGGACAGGCTCAAAGCAATCATTCAAAGAGTGGAACTTCGTCCGAGAGAACCGATCCCGGTAATCACTCTTTCGAGAGCTTCCGCTGATTTCGTTCGGAAACTTTTCGAAATGGAGATTCCTGAAATCTACGACGGACTTGTTGAAATCATCAACGTAGCAAGACAACCTTCGATCAGAACAAAGGTTGTAGTGCGAGCGACTCGCGGTGACATCGATCCAGTCGGCGCTTGCGTCGGTATGAAAGGGGTTCGTATCCAATCGATCGTAAGAGAACTTGGAAACGAAAGAATCGATATCGTAGAAGCATCCGATGATCCATCCGAATTTATCGCAAACGCGATTTCTCCCGCAAAACCTGTGGAAGTCAAAGTGGACGGATCCGGAAGAGAGGCGATGGTTGTCGTACCGGATGATCAACTTTCTCTCGCGATCGGAATCAACGGATCCAACGTGAAGCTCGCTTCTCAGTTGGCCGGTTATAAAATCGATATCAAAACCGTAGCGCAGTACAACGCCGAGCTGGCTTCGCCGGAAGCGAGAGAAAGGTTGGAAAGACTTTTCTATTCTCCATCCGAAGAATCGAAAGCACAAACGGAACAAGAAGAAGAGGATGAAGGCCTGACTCCTCTCGAAGATCTTCCCGGTCTCTCAGCCCGTATCGTGGGAATTCTGAAGAGTGAAGGAATTAAGGATCTGGAAACCCTGATCGAATACAGTCAAGACGATCTGGCAAAACTGCAAGGAATCGGACATACAACCGCCGGACAGATTCTCAAACTTTTAAGAGAATCCGTAGAATGGGTGGAAGATAACTGAGAAAACCCGTAGGGTTTTTCTCAGAGCCGGAGCTTTTAGTGACTCCGGAAAGCCAGGGTATCAATTATGGAAGATAAAAATAAGACGATCAAGGAAACGCTCCAGGGCGCGGCGGATGCGGGAAAACGCAAGAAGCTGATCATTAAGAAGAAAGGGGACGAAGCACCTTCGTCACCTTCCGCCTCTGCATCTCCTAAAAAAGAAACGACGGCAGAATCCTCTGCTCCGTCCAAACCGGTGACACCGCTTCCTCCAAGAGGGGATTCCGGTCAATCGCCGATCGTTCGTCAGGCGCCTTCTTCTCAAAGAGAAGTCAAAAACGAAGAATCTCCGAGAAGACAACAAGATTCGCATCAGGGTTCTCCGCAGAGACCACCTCGCGATCCTCAAGGACAAGGTGGAGATTCTTCCAATCCTCCGTCTCCATCTCCTTTTCAAAAAGAAGATTCCAGCATTATCGTATCTAGACCAATCGCAAGACCGGCCCCTCGTCCGAATACGGGTGGTGGTTACCAAGGCAATCGTGGACCAGGACAAGGTGGCGGTTACCAAGGCGGAGGCGGCTATCAAGGTAGTCGTCCTCCGGGTCAAGGTGGTGGTTACCAAGGCAATCGCGGACCAGGCCAAGGCGGCGGTACGGGTTATCAAGGTAGTCGTCCCCCGGGTCAGGGTGGTGGTTACCAAGGCAATCGTGGACCAGGTCAAGGTGGCGGTGGCGGTTACCAAGGCAATCGGGGTCCAGGACAAGCTCCCGGACCGGGAAACCGTTTTGGCGGCAGTGGTCCGGGAAATCGTTCCGGCGGGCCGGGCGGACGTCCGATGCCGATTACTTCCGCAGAAGTGGAACTCTCTCAAGCAAGAGGAGCCGCCGGCGCGAGTAAGAAGAAGGGACACGACAAAGAGAAATCCTCCTCCGATAAGAGGGATTTTTCAGGCGCAGAGAACACCAAATTCTTCAAACAGAGATTCAAAAAGTCGAAGGTTGTGGGAATTTCCGGAATCTCCGTTCCTAAAGAAATTACTATATTAGAAAATGTTCAAGTAGGCGAACTCGCCAAAAAGATGAACCTGAAACCGGGAGACGTCATCGGAAAACTCATGAAAATGGGAATGATGGTGACGATCAACAATATCATCGACGCGGAAACCGCGGGCCTTTTGGCGGATGAATACGGTTGTAAGGTGAAAGTCGTTTCCCTCTACGAAGAGACGATCATCGAAGAAGAAAAAGACAGTCCTGAAGATTATATCAATCGTCCTCCGGTCGTTACCATCATGGGTCACGTCGACCACGGTAAGACCAAATTGTTGGATACGATTCGTACCAGCTCCGTGATCGACACCGAATCCGGTGGAATCACGCAACATATCGGTGCGTATCAGGTAAGAACCGCAAGAGGACTGATTACATTCTTGGATACCCCGGGTCACGAAGCCTTTACTTCGATGAGAGCGCGGGGAGCTAAGGTTACGGATATCGTAGTGTTGGTGGTTGCCGCAGACGACGGGGTCATGCCTCAGACTCTCGAGGCGATCAGTCACGCGAAAGCGGCCGAAGTTCCGATCATCGTTGCAATCAACAAAATCGATCTTCCTACCGCAAATCCGGATAAGATCATGCAAGAATTGGCCAACCACGGACTCCAAACGGAAGAATGGGGTGGGCAAACGATGTATGCCAAAATCTCCGCGAGAGAAAATATCGGCATCGATAAACTTTTAGAAATGATTCTTCTGCAAGCGGAAGTGATGGATCTCAAATCGAATCCGAAACGGAAAGCGAAAGGAACCATCATCGAAGCCAAACTCGATCCGGGTCGTGGATCCGTCGCAACGGTTCTCATTCAGAACGGAACCTTGCGCGTAGGTGATCCGTTTGTTGCGGGAATTTTCTCCGGTCGCGTTCGGGCGATGTACAACGATCTCGGTCAGTCGATCGAAGAAGCTGGACCTGCGTTTCCGGCACAGGTGACCGGTATCGACGGAGTACCTGACGCAGGAGCTCCGTTCGATGCGATGGCGGATGAAAAAGAAGCCAGAAATATTTCTCAACACAGAATCGAATTCGAAAGAATCGGAAACGCCGGCGCGGCCGCTGGATCCGCTTCAAAAGTCACTCTTGAAAATATGAATGAGTTCATCAAACAAGGCGCTTTGAAAGAACTCAAGGTGATCATCAAGGCGGACGTTCGCGGTTCTGCGGAAGCGATCAAGGAATCCTTGGAAAAACTTTCCACTCCGGAAGTGAAGTTGAACGTAATCCAATCGGGAGCCGGAGCAATCGTGGATATGGACGTGATGCTCGCATCCGCTTCGAACGCTCTCATCATCGGTTTCCACGTTCGTGCGAATCCGAAGACGATCGCTCTTGCCGAAAAAGAACAGGTTCAGATCAAGTATTACAATATCATCTATCAAGTTGTGGATGAAATCAAACTCGCGATGGAAGGACTTCTCGAACCCGAAAAGATCGAAGAAGTTATCGGAACCGCGGAGATCAGAGAAATTTTCAAAGTCTCCAAGGTCGGAAATATCGCGGGTTGTATGGTTACTTCCGGAAAAATCGCGAAGTCCGCCAATGTGCGCGTGATCAGCGAAGGTGTGATCAAGTTCGACGGGAAACTCAAATCTCTCAAACGGGTCAAAGACGACGTCAACGACGTGGTTTCCGGATTCGAGTGCGGGATTCAAGTGGACGGGTTTAACGATTTCAAATCCGGAGATATCATCGAAGCGTATAACGTTACCGTCATCAAGCGTAAGCTTGAGTAACAAGGTTAACGGACTGTGAATCCGATCCGAAGAAAAAAAATCGAAGCGGAAGCAGTTCGAACCGTAGCCATGATGATCCTTTCGGGGAAGGTAAAGGATCCGAGGGTGCATATGGTTTCCGTTCACAGAGCGGAAATCTCCGAAGACGGAAAGAACATGCGAATCTTTGTAACCGCGATCTGCACACCGAAAAAACAGATCAAGGTATTAGCCGGACTCAATAGCGCCGCGGGTTTGTTTCAGACGACGTTATCGGGAAAGTTAAGCTTAAGAATCGCACCAAGAATTCAATTCCTCTGGGATGAGGAATACATTCAGAGTTTGGATGAATCACTCAGACTTACCAGAAAACCAACCAATCCGGACTGATTCCGGATTCTTACTCATTCACAAACCCGAGGGAATGACTTCATCGGATCTTGTGGTGGTCGCACGTAAAAAACTCCGTTTAAAAAAAGTCGGTCATACGGGAACCCTGGATCGAGCCGCGAGCGGACTCATGATTCTTCCCATAGGAAGTTGTACGAGTTTTTCCAGCGTATTCTTAGAAAAAGAAAAATCCTACGAGGCCTGGGTAAAACCCGGAGAGTCCACTGACTCCGGAGACAAAGAAGGAGAGATCTTAGAATCCCTTCCCAAAGAACAGACCGCGGTCTGGTTCCAAGAAAATCAAAATCTCCTCAAAGAACTTTTCCTCCAGGTTCCGACTTGGGAAACGCAGGAAGCGCCGGAAGTTTCCGCTCTCAAAGTGAACGGAAGAAGAAGGTCCGACCTCTTTCGAGAAGGAGTGGCCTTGGTTCCCGCTGTTCGAAAAATTCGTGTTTATCAATTCGAACTCGGAGACTTTGGCGCAGACTCGATTCAATTTAAGATTCGGGTTTCTGCGGGCACGTATATCCGAAAGATCGTCATGGACATTTCCGATCGTGCGGGGTTTCCTCTGCGCCTCGAAAGACTGGTGCGCACGAGCATCGGAAAGATTCATTTGAATCAAGCGGATTCTTATGAGAACCTTTTGGAAGGGAAGGTCAAAATTCATCCTCCCGAGGCGATCTTAGAATTTCCAACCATGGAGATTCCCGGGACGGAAGTCCGAAACGTCCTCAATGGACGAAAAACGAAGTTGGAATGGATTCCTCCCACCGAATTTTTGCTCGTTTCCCCGGAAGGTGAGATTCTTGCGTGGTGTAAAAAGGAAGAACATGGAATTCATGAGTTAGATTATAAATATTTAAGAGTCTTCCCTAAAAATTAGCTTTAAAGGGGGGCCTATGACCTGAAAAATGGTAAAAAGGTATATTCACGATATGATAGCTACTGAACAGAAAAAAACAATTATCAGTAATTTTGCCCGTAAGGCGGGAGACACTGGTTCCACAGAAGTGCAAGTCGCTCTGATTGATGCGAGAATCAAAGAACTCAACGAACATTTTAAGTCCCACAAAAAAGATTTTCATTCCAAAACCGGTCTTTTAAGACTCGTGAGCAAAAGAAAGAAACTTCTGGACTATCTCAAAAGAACCGAACTAGACCGTTATAAAAAGCTGATCGAAACTCTCGGACTTCGTAAGTAAGCGAGTCCGCCATGACACATACAATTTCCGGCCAATACGGTCGTGATTCTATCGTTTTAGAAACCGGTAACTGGGCGAAACAAGCTCACGGGTCCGTAGTTTATAAGTCTGGTAATCTGGTTTTATTAGCCACCGTTTGTGCGGCCGATGACGCGAAAGAGGGACAAGATTTTTTCCCTCTTACCTGCGAATATACCGAGAAACTTTATTCCGTCGGTCGTTTTCCGGGCGGCTATTTCAAAAGAGAAGCCAAACCTCCTGAACACGAAATTCTCATTTCAAGAATCATAGACAGGCCGATTCGTCCCTTGTTTCCGGAAGGATATTTCTGCGAAGTGCAATTGCAAGTGCAGGTCCTTTCCGCGGACGGAGACGTTTCCGTAGCCGGACACGCGTTAAACGCCGCGAGCGCCGCATTAGCAGTTTCTGATATTCCGTTCAACGGTCCGATTGCGGGTGCGAGAATCGGAAGAATCAACGGGGAACTGATTCTCAATCCGACCACAAAAGAAATCGTGAATTCGGATTTGGATCTTGTCGTAGCCGGAACCAAAACCCATATCGTGATGATCGAAGGGGAAGCTAAAGAACTCAGCAATGAGGAAATGCTCGCCGCGCTTCGTTTCGCGCAAAAATACATCGCAGAATTCGTAACTCTTCAAGAAGAATACGCGAAAAAAATCGGCGTTGTCAAAAGAGAAGTGAAGCTCAGAAAAAAAGACGAAGAGCTTCTCGCGAAAGTGAAAGAATATGCTTTTGAAAAATTAAAAGCGGCAAATCAAACTTCCGATAAAACGTCTCGTAACAAAGAAATCTCGAACGTAAACAAAGAAGTCGTGGAATTCTTCAAACAAACCGTAGAAGAATCCGAGAAGATCAAAGATATCAAAACTTATCTTCACGAATTGGAATACGAGATCGTTCGCGAACAAGTTTTAACACAAGGAACTCGTTTTGACGGAAGAAAGTTAGACGAAATTCGTCCGATTTCAGTTGAAATCAATCCTCTTCCGGGTCCTCACGGATCTTCCGTTTTTACAAGAGGTCAAACCCAGTCTCTGGGAGTTGTGACTCTTGGGACCGGATCCGACAATCAGAGATACGAAACCCTCGAAGGACAAAAAGAGAAGTCCTTTATGCTTCACTATAACTTCCCTGCGTTTTCCGTAGGTGAGGTTCGTAGATCTTCCGGTCCTGGAAGAAGGGAAATTGGTCACGGGAATTTGGCGGAAAGAGCGTTGAAACTCGTTCTTCCAAAACCGGATGAATTCCCTTACGTGATTCGAGTTGTTTCCGAAATCTTAGAATCCAACGGTTCCAGTTCTATGGCGTCGGTTTGTTCCGGTTCTCTCGCGCTGATGGCGGCGGGTGTTCCGATCAAGGGTAGCGTTTCCGGAATCGCGATGGGACTTTTCTCTGACAATTCCGGAAAGTTCGCGGTTCTCTCCGATATCGCAGGTCTTGAGGATCATTTCGGCGATATGGACTGCAAAATTGCGGGAACCAGAAAAGGGATCACCGCATTCCAGATGGACTTGAAAGTTACCGGAGTGAGTTTCGACGTTCTTGAAAACGTTTTTACTCAGGCTCAAAAAGGTAGATTCCATATTCTTGATATTATGGAGAAACATATCGCCAAGGCCGCGGATCATCTTGCGGGAACCGCTCCGAGAATCATCGTGAGAAATATTCCTAAAGATAGAATCGGGGAATTGATCGGCCCCGGCGGTAAGAACGTTCGTGGTATCAGCGAACTCACGGGTGCAGAACTCTATATCGAAGACGACGGTCGCGTAACGATTTCCGGTGCGAACCAAGAGTCGGCGGAGAAAGCCGCGAAGATGGTCGATGGATTCTTTACCGAAGTAGAAGTAGGAAAGATCTACGAAGGCAAGGTGAAACGGATCGCCGACTTCGGAGCCTTTGTCGAAATTCTTCCCGGAAAAGAAGGTCTCTGTCATATCTCTAAGATCGATTTTAAGAGAGTCAATTCCGTTAAAGATATCGTAAAGGAAGGAGATATCATCCGTGTGAAAGTCCTCAACGTGGACAAAACCGGAAAGATTGATCTTTCCAGAAAAGACGCGCTCGAAGAAGAGCAAGTTTAGAATTTCAAAACGCCCTTGGAGCAAGAACCTTCACAGCAAGTCTATAGGAAAGTTCTTCCCGGGGGCATCACGGTCCTCTTTCAAAAAGCTCCTCATACAGTCAGTGTCTCCGCCGGCGTTTTTGTCCGAGTCGGTTCCAGACATGAATCTCCGAAGAACGCAGGCTATTGTCATTTTTTAGAGCATATGCTCTTCAAAGACACGGAGAAACGCTCCGCAAAAGAACAAGCGGAAGACATCGAACGAGTCGGCGGTTTTACAAACGCGGCGACTTCCAGAGAATATACTTACTTTCACGTTACCGTAGCCGGTAAACACCTGGATCTGGGATTAGAATTGTTATCCGAAATGATCTACGAGCCTCTGCTCAAACAATCGGATATCGAAAACGAGGCAGGTGTGATCTTGGAAGAACTCCAAGGTTATGAAGATTCTCCGGAAGATTATATCCACGACTTTTACTATCAGAACTTTTTTCCAAAGAATCCTTTGGGTCGAGACATCATCGGAACAAGGGAATCCATTTCCAAGGTGAGTCATAAGAGTCTATTAGAATTCTATGATACGAATTACCACACCGAAAATATGTTTCTTTCGATTTCCGGTAACTTCGAACCGGATGAAATTTTTTCCATCGCTGGAAAATACTTCAGCAAAACAAGGAAGAAAAAGAAAGAAGGAAACGATCTGATTCTTCCCAAAAAAAAATGGGGATACTTTCCAAAAAAGAAAAAGTTGGAACAGGTTTATTTTATTTTGGGCGGCGAGGGTTTTCAAAGAGAGTTTCACAACGCTTCCAAAGCGAGTTTGTTTACTCATATCTTAGGCGGTGGAACTTCTTCCCGACTTTTTCAAAGGGTGCGAGAAGAGAAGGGACTCTGTTATCAGATTACCGCTTATCCTTCTTCTTACGCGGATGTCGGAATCAATAGTATCGTTTGTTCCACTTCGAAAGACAAATTCATTACTTGTATGGAAACCATCTCCGACGAACTCAAATCGATCCTGGACCAGGGCATCACGGAAAAAGAACTGCGAGACGCCCAGACCAACCACGAGGGAACGCTATCCATCAGCTACGAGCAAACGGAATCTCGAATGAATACGATCGCTCTGATGGAACTCTACTACGGAAGAAATTATTCTTACGAAGAAAGGGTGAAGGAAATCTATTCGATTACTCTGGACGATCTCAACGAGTTTGCAAAATCAGTTTTTGGAATTCCAAAACTCCATTTGTCCGCTCTTGGTAATCTTGGAGTCAAAGAAGAAAAAGCGGTTCAGAAACTTTTTTCTCTTTGATTCTATCTCTAAGATTCTCTCGATTTCAATTTATTTTCTTAAAATCGAAATTGAAATGTTTCGCGGCTTTAACCTATTTGCGGCTTCTTGAATTTCGGAAATGGTTCGCCGGTAGATCTGAGAAATTTGCCCGTGGTTGTTGCGGAGTTCGAGTCTCTTTCGAAGTTCGCGTAGCTCCCCAAGAACAAAGGTTTCCACTTGCCCACCGATAGGCTCAGATACGAATTACGTTTCTAGGATGAATACTTTTGCTGAGATTGGAAATGTAGCTGTTTTGGTCGTCGCAAATTGTGCTTTCGTGAAATTCGTAAAATTCCAAGTTAGACGACATGGTGCGCAATGGATTATAAATCGGACCTTCTTGATTCAGAAATAATAGGGGAAGATTCTGAATACAATGACTTATTCGGTGAGGCCGGTATTTTAAGTGACCATCAAGAACACGTTAGGAAGTTTATAGACCTGCTCTGGTCAAATTACAAGCATCTCGCCGATCTGAAATTTCGAACACAAATACGTTCTAAATTTCATTCGTGTTATTTTGAGATGTATTTAGCAAATTGTCTTCTCGCGAACAAAGCTTATACTTTAAGTAGTTCCGATTTTGGACCAGATATATTCATCAAAGAGTTGGATACTTGGATTGAGTGTGTGAGCGCTACTAATGGAGATCCAAATAATCCGGATAGCGTTCCAGAAGATATTTGCTATGATCCAAATGACTCTTCAACCTGGAAAGCAGAGGATGTTCCAGATAAAAAAATCATATTAAGATACACTAATTCGTTCTTCGAAAAACAAAAGAAAATAGTGGGATACATAAATTCAGGGCAAATAAAACGTGATCAGCCCGTGATAATTGCCATTAGTGGCGCAAAAGTATCAAGTGCAAGAACAGAGCAAGGATATCCTAGAATCCTGGGTGCGCTTTTCCCAATTGGAGACAGATATATCACATACGATAAGAATACCATGGAAGTTGTAAAAGAGGGAATTCGCTATTCAGACGCTATCAAGAAGAATAACGAGTCATTAGTCGATAAACTTGCCTTTGCTTCCGCAAAGTATGATTTTATTACAGGAGTTATTTTTTCTCTGCACGATGTATGGAATCACGAATGCTTGAGCAAATTGGGAGCCGATTTAATCTATATTCCAAATCCGTTCGCGAAAAATTTGCTTCCAGCTAATTTTCTTGGAGTAGGTCGATATTGTGAGATTTGCTTTCAGGAAAATGAATTCGAAATTATTACTCATACTTGTTAGGAGACCATTTCGCGTCTTACTTCGACTTGCTCGGGCACTTCGACATTTGCTATCTCTGTCTAACCTGGCCACCTGCACTTCGATTGGAACTAAGGCTCGCTTTCCGCCCCGTTATATTTTCTCGCGTCATTTATCTGTCTTGCATATGCAAGGCACGTCCCAGTTTCTTTGGGTTGTGGACCGTTGCTACGAAGACAGAGTGAACCATCGGTCGATTCTAACTTGACATATACATATTTTACTGCTATCTTCAGGGAAACAAATGCTGAAATGGTTTAACGATTTTCTAATAGAATATGTCAAACATGCCGTACTCAATTTAGGGCAGGCCTTACAAGGAATTAGGTATATTTATTCCCATCCGAAGGTCGACAAAATTGTGGATCGCGGCTCCCTCCGGCATTTTTTGTTTTCATTCGTCATGAGGGCGAAGCTGATTTTGAACGATTTATTCTTCTCGATATTGCCTCCTCATTGGCATCATTCACCGGACGAAATCAAAGCGTTTCATGGGATATCTTTGTTGAGATGGTTTCAATATGGATATTGTGCTTGGCGCTTTTCTGATTCAGGCGCGTTAAAGACTTTGGATGGAACGGAAGATAAAAGATGGGACCCAAGATGTGACGACTGACCCTTTGCGTTCTAAGTTCTTATCTCTTCTTTTCTCTGAAGCATCCATTCGATTTTCGCCCGATGGAATCCTATAACGGGTCGCTATTCGCGCCTTACTAAGTAGTTACAGAAGTTGCTTCTTTGTGTTCATTTTCTACAGAAGGCCATTCTGATTTTTTAGAACGGATTGAAAGAGGAAGCCACAAATTTTAAATTTGGATCTAGAAAATCTTCCGAAAAAAAAGCCAACTTGCCTGTGGACTCAAGCTGATGTTTCTTTACTGTGTTTTGCGGGAAGGGAAGAGCTTGAAAAATTGATTCGTATCAATTCTATCTTTTCTTTTTAGAATACCGTAATGTGAACGTATTTACCAAATTTGTTACAAGTATAACTTTACCCAGAATCTATTTCCTCTTACCGCTTTTTTTTGAGGACTCGCTGTTTGCATTGGTACAAATGGTCAATCGCATGCACATTGCACTTTTTGACTTTGATTTGCGGGCCATAGCTACGCCGACTCAAACCTCGCCCAATCCCTTCACACAGCAACACTCTGAGAAGCAAAGGTCGACTGACGTTTTTTGCTGGGGTCGTTGTAGAAACTGCGACACTGGACGTCCATCGCAATTCTACGAAGTTCGCCTAAACGCACTATTCGAATTAGAATCGAGTTATCTTTGCATTGTACTTTTACCCGGGATGCATCTCAAAATCTACTTCATTAAAAGATTGTTGGGAACGTTTCTTTTAGAAACATGGAAATCTCTTTCTTGCTAAAAAGTATCTAGAAGAGAAGGGTGAAAAAATGAAAATTTCAGTGAAAAAAATAAAACCGAATGCGGAGCTTCCATCACTACAGACGACTCATTCCGCAGGATACGATGTGCACGCCTGTCTGGATTCGAATCTGATCCTCGAACCAGGAAAGGTTTTTCTGATTCCCACTGGACTTTCTTTCGCAATTCCCCCGGAATACCATTTTGAAATTCGTCCTAGATCCGGTTTTTCAACAAAGAATCGAATTCTGATTCCGAATTCTCCCGGGACGATCGATAGCGACTACCGAGGCGAACTGATGATTCCTCTTCTTAATTTGGGAGATTCTCCTTTCGTTGTCGAACACGGGATGAGAATTGCTCAACTACTCATTCGTAGAACCTGGTATTCGGAATGGGAACTCGTCGAAGAATTTTCGGACCAGACGGAAAGAGGCGCGGGCGGATTTGGTTCAACGGGCGCCTAACGTTCTTTTTTAAAGTCACGTAAGTTTTTTTGTAGCTTCAAAAGAAAAAATCGGAAATCCTAAACCGGTATTTATTGTTTCTTCGAGACCTTTGCTTTTGAAAGAATGGAACGATTCTCAATGCGGCGAATGGAAGAAGAAAACGATTTTTCTCGATCGTTTCCTATTCTAAGAATCGGATTGGGATCCGGAATTTTTTCCGGATCCTTGATTCTCGAAGTAAAACGAGATCGATCGGATCTTATTTTGTTCTTTTTTGCGATACCCTTTGCAGGCGGCGGTTTTGGGATCGCGTTTCTCTGGATTTTACGCGCTTATCCGAAAATCTAAATGGAATCCTCTCGAAAATATTGTTTCTTTTTTTGACGATCCTTGTTTTTTATTTTTTCATTCGTTCCTAATATATTATCATATTAGAATATAATCAATAATAAAAATTCGGTTTCGGAGTTGATAGAAGATGATCTGGAATACTTGATTCTTCTCACCTTCTCCTCCATTTTAGAGATTTTAATTTTGGAAATTTTTCTCGGAGAAGAACTCGCTCCGGATCGAAACGAAATACGTCTTATTCTCCATTTTCCTCTGTTTGTCCGTCTTCGTCCGGAGCAAGAATGGACCTGGTCGATAGCAATGGGCTTGAAAATTTTGGACGATTCGTCATCGGAATTCATCCAAAACCAGGATTTGACGATCGGCTTTGTCTTTTTTTTCGGGCATCTAAATATCGGACTCTACGCGGTTCGTTTGTTAGAGAAGATGCGGCAAAACGAAGGATCGATGCAATTCGATTACGAGGTGAAAAGTGAAGGATAAAAACAAATATCTTCTGGACTGTTATCAAGCCGCCTTTGGAACGAGTATTCCGTCTCTTCTGAGTGAAAGAATTCTTAGCGGTGAATTTATCAATTTTTCTAAAAAGAATTTCTTACAAGAAGAATCGAATCGGCTTTTCGAAGTGGATTTGATCAAGAATTTTGAAAGACCGATCGGAGGTCTTGTGGACCAAAGTATTCGAATCGCAATCGCGGAAGGACTCAACACGGATGAACCGATCGCATTCGCCGAATTGAAGCCTGCCTTTGAGGAAGATAATTTTATCTATAATTTCGTTCTTTTCCCCGTGTATGATTCCGAAGATCCTTGCGCAGTTTATCTCCTGAAACACAAGGGAAACCTCGGCGACGAATTTGAAGATGAAGACGAGGATGGAAACGAGATTCGTGTCGAAAGCGACCTCGAATTCGAGATGCGGCCGGTTTTCGATTCCTTGGCTGATTGCTTTTTTACCTTGGAAAAAATGTAATGTTTATCATAACTCGATTTTTTTTGGCGACTTAGAGTCTACTTTAAGTGCAAAAGTAGCTTTCGTTTTTAATTCCGACTCCGATGAAAACTGTCTAATTTCTATAGAAACCGGAGTTATAGAATTGAATGGAAACGTTGTTAAAAGGTAAAAGAGCTCTTGTTACGGGCTCCACGGCAGGAATCGGATTCGCGATCGCAAAACAACTGCTAAACGAAGGTGCAATCGTATTCATCAACGGAAGAACGGAATCGAGAGTAGATCAAGCGATTGAACAACTGAAAAAAGAGATCCCAAACGCGGATGTAAAAGGTTTGATTGCCGACTTCGGAAAAAAACAAGAAATTGATTCGATTCTTAAGGAATTACCAGAGGTAGATATTCTCATAAATAATGTGGGGATTTTTGAACCGAAAGACTTTCTCGAAATTCCGGATGAAGACTGGTTTCGTTTTTTGGAGATTAATTTATTAAGCGGAGTTAGGCTTTCAAGATTCTATCTCCCGAAAATGTTGAAGAAAAATTGGGGAAGAATTCTTTTTATTTCAAGCGAATCCGGAGTTCAAATTCCTGAAGAGATGATTCACTATGGCGTTACGAAAAGCGCACAGATTTCACTCGCGAGAGGACTCGCCGAACTTACAAAGGGAACTAACGTTACCGTCAATTCCGTTCTTCCGGGGCCAACTCGTTCCGAAGGTGTGGGAGGGTTTATTGAAAATCTCGCTAAGAATCAAAACGTTTCAACAGAAACCGTAGAGAACGATTTTTTTAAAAACGCTCGTCCATCTTCTCTTCTTCAAAGATTTGAAAGTGTCGACGAAATCGCGAATTTGGTCACGTATCTTTCGAGTCACTTGTCCTCCGGCACGAATGGCGCGGCGATGCGCGTAGACGGCGGAGTTGTAAAGTCGGCGTTTTAAATATGAAGTTGAGTGTTTTAGATCAATCACCTCTTCGCAAAGGAGGTTCCGCGAGACAGGCCGTTTTGGAAACGATTGAACTCGCTAAGTTAGCGGATGAACTCGGCTATACCCGATATTGGGTATCAGAACATCATAATATTCAAGGACTCGCCGGTTCTACGCCGGAAGTTTTGATCTCTCATCTTGCCGGAGTGACGAAAAAGATTCGGGTCGGCTCGGGAGGTGTGATGCTTCCGAACCACAGTGCGCTAAAAGTCGCTGAGAATTTTAGAATGTTGGAAACTCTGTTTCCCGGAAGAATCGACTTAGGTTTAGGAAGAGCCTCGGGGAGCGATCGACTGACAGCATCGATTTTAAATCCGGGAGCTCAATTTGTTCGAAACGATTTCGGACAACAACTCTTAGATCTACAATGTTTTCTAACCGATCGCGCTGAGGAAGATTCGATTCAGACGAAGGTAAAAGCGATTCCGAAGGCAGATACGGTGCCGGAATTGTGGATTCTTACTTCGAGCGGTGAGAGTGGCCTTCTTGCGGCTCATTTCGGATTAGCACTTTCTTTTGCGCATTTTATCAACCCTATAGGTGGACCCAATGCAGTGAAAGCATATAGAGAGCGGTTTCGTCCGTCCGAAACATTAGCTTTCCCGAATGCAAGCTTGGGCATTTTTGTCCTCTGTGCAGAGACGGAGAAAAAAGCAGAAGAATTACAAGCGGTAATGGATCGTCAATTGTTGAACATCGGAAAAGGAATCAGCGAGGGAGTGACGTCTTACGAAGAAGTGATTCAAACTGAATATTCCGACTTTGAAAAAGCGGTGATTCTTCAGAATCGTGGAAGGATGGTTGCCGGAACTCCCGATAAAGTTAAGGAAGATATCATTCGACTAACAAAAGAATACGAAGTAGAAGAGGTTGTCGTGACGACGATCACTTTTGACTTTGAAGATAGACTTCGTTCTTACCGTCTTCTTGCAAACGCCTTTGATCTAAAGCCGGCAGTTTCTATTTAATAAAGTTTCAGTTCTTTTTCGGATTCCAAAATTCTTTCTTTTATCTATTGATAAAATCATACGCGATTTCTTTGTATCGGAGAAAATGCGTTTTTGAAAGAAGGATGGATCGCGCCTACAAGAGGAGATTCTTAAATGCTTCATGAAGGCGAGGGAATTGAGAAAGGATTTTTCTGGTACAATATTCCAGAGTTTGATATTAAAGGAGAAAGGTTATTTCTGAAATCGTCTCCGGATACGGATTTCTGGCAATGGACACATTACGGTTTTCAAAGGGACACTGGTCATTGTCTGCTTAAACCCATTGACTACGATTTTTCGATGTCGGTAAGAACCGAATTTTTTCCAAAGAATCAATATGATCAGTGCGGATTGATCGTAAGGATCGACTCAGAAAATTGGATCAAAACATCGGTAGAATTTGAGAATCCAAGACATTCCCGTTTGGGCTCGGTCGTTACGAATTTCGGATACTCGGATTGGCGACCATTGATATTCGTTCCGAGATTCATTCTTTATGGTATCGAATTCAGAGTAAAGGGAATGATTTCTTATTAGAATATTCTGAAAATGGAATAGAATGGAATCAGCTAAGAATTACTCATTTACATTCAACGGAAAAAAGTTTGCAAGTGGGAATCTACGCCTGTAGCCCGATGGATCGTTCGTTTGAATGCATTTTTGATCGGTTTTGTTTGGAAGCTTCGGAATGGATGGTTTGATTTTAGTAAACTTTCACTTTCTTAGAGATATTTTTTTGACGGTTTGTATTGGATTGATCGTTTCTTTTTTTGAAGTAATTTTTGCTTCTCAAAAAAATTCGATTCTACGTTTTGAAAGATTCACACAATGTTGGAAACGATCGGTTCACTGAGGAGGCGCATTGCGCTAAAGGAAAATTCCAAAGACTTCTGATTGTCGTGATTTTATCCCAATGCGTTTTTTTCGTTCCTACGGTTTGCGACGGAACGAATCTTTTCATTTTGATTGTTCGGAATTCTGGTGACCTAGGGCGAAGTTCGCCTAAACGCGGGAAAGGCAGTCTTGTGAGAAATCATCCCTTTTTGTAATAGCTCCTACACTTTGTATTTTTACGAATGAGTTCTATTGTGCGATTTGGGCGCTTTTTGGTCTAAGGGCGTTTCTACGAAGTTCGCCTAAACGCGGGAGAACGAGATTTTCGAAAAAGAATGCCTTCTGTAATAGCTCCTACACTTTGTATTTTTACGAATGAGTTCTATTGTGCGATTTGAGCGCCTTTGGGTCTAAGGGCGTTTCTACGAGGTTCGCCTAAACGCGGGAGAGCGAGTCTTGTGAGAAATCATCCCTTTTTGTAATAGCTCCTACACTGGACCGTTTTTACGAATGAGTTCTATTGTGCGATTTCGGCGCCTTTTGGTCCAAAGGCGTTTCTACGAAGTTCGCCTAAACGCGGGAGAGCGAGATTTTCGAAAAAAAATCTCCTATGTAATAGCTCCCACATTCTCCTCTTTTCGGAAATTCGCTTGTTCGAGCAAAAGTCAAAAATACGACCTCTTACGCAATGTGATAACTGAATGGTGGAGAATGGATTCTCCCCAAAAAAAGATTTACCAACTTCATCTTAGGATTCTCCTTTCTTCCCGAGAATCTCAAAATTGTTTCCCCAACTTCTTAGAAAGAAAGATCCCTTGAGAAGGAGGAGTACTTCCGGAAGAACCCTTTTCAAAAACCCAAAAAAAATCAAAAATTAAGTCTCTTTTCTTTTTCTGAGCAGTTTCCGATACAAATAGCATGGAATCCAAAGACCTCAAACCAGCCTGGAATTTACAGAATGGAAAGAAGATTCTTCCCTATGTCCTCCTTTTTTCCGGGATTATTCTTACCCTTTCCTTGGGATCCTTCGACGCAGGAGAGCAAGGGATTCAAAATAACTTCTTTGGAAGACTCGGATTCTATCTTTCTTACGGAATGTTCTTTATGTTCGGAGCCGCTTCGTTTCTTCCCGGACTTTTTGCGATCGGGCTCGGATCCCTTCGTCTTGTGAAAGACGAGTTTGACTTAACGAACAGACTCTTCTCGCTTCCCGTTTTCTTATTCTGTTTTACGGTTACTCTTCAAGTGACTGGGCATGTTTCTACGATTCCTTTTGCTTCTCAGGGAGGATTCGTTGGACAATTACTTTCTTCGGGACTGGAATTCATCTTCGGTTCGACGGGAAAAATTCTTATCCATCTTGTTTTCTATTTCTATGGATTCATACTTTTGTTAAACGAATCGCCTCTCCATTTTTTAGGAAGAGTTCTTGGAACGGCGGGAGCAAAATACAGAGAAGGATTTCAATCCGGTTTCGGAAAGGGAGGGGCGACTCTTGGAAGTCTCTTTCAATCTGCGGTAGAGAAAATTCAAAAAAAAGAAACCAGTCCTCCTTGGTTTGCCTCCCTCAACAGCGGAGACCATTCTCCAGAGGAACTCTTTCAACAAATGAATTCTCATAAAAAAAGTTCACGAAGAATCGAACCATCCCCTTTGCAGACGGCTCTTCATTCTACTTTTGGAAAAGAGGGGAGACTCTCGGATCTTCTCTCGAAAGTGGACTCCGGATCTCTCGTCTCTCAGGAAAGTTCCAGAATTCGTTTTCAGAATCAAGGCGCTTTCTCCGGAAATTTCGAGGAAGAAGGAAAGGTCTTTCGTTTTCAATCCGTCTCTTCTTCACTTTCCGAAAAGATCAGAGAGGAGAAGCGTTTTCAAGAATCCTCTTCCAGTTGGGAAATAATAGATTTCCGAACTTCGGAAACAGCTAACCCCTTCACAAAAAAAGAAAGGACGATCGCGATCGTATCTCCTCCGAAAAAAGAGGAAACTTTTCCTTCTTTGGAAAAAGAAGAAGAATGGATTGAAGATTCTTCAGAAGAAGTGAGAGAAGAACTTTATGAGGAAACGATGGGCGAGGAAGAATCGGATGAAGAAGAATCAGACGAATCTTCGGTAGAGGCTCTGGAAGAATCCTTTGAAGAAATTGAGGAAGTGGAAGAGTTTGGGGAGGAGAAAAAATTCGTTCCCCTTTCTCCGATCGAGAAGGTGGTTCCAAGTTTTGAAAAGAAAGAACCTAGGTTGGAACAGACACTCCCTTTTCCTCCGGTGACATTGATCCCGGAAGTAAAGTCGAAACGTTCCATCTATCACGTTCCTCTTAAGAGTTTGAAGACGACGACTACAAAGATTCAAGATCCTCTTTTTAAGATCGAATCTGATAAGGTCGCAAGGAAGATCGAGGAGATCATTCGTCAATACGGATACGAATCCCAGGTTGTTTCTATGGAAAGAGGGCCAATCATCACTCGTTACGAACTCACACCTCCACCCGGAGTAAAGCTCGGAAGAATCACTTCTCTTGCGGACGAGCTCCGTCTTTATCTCGCGGTGAAAAACATTCGGATCGTTGCACCGATTCCTGGAAAATCCACGATCGGGATTGAAGTCCCGAATACGATTCGAGAAGACGTCTTTCTCGGAGACATTCTCCATCAAAATCTAAGCCTGAGACCGAAGAAGGATCTTTCGATTCTCATAGGAAAGGATATTTCCGGAAAGTTAGTCAGCATTGATCTCAATAAATTACCGCACCTCCTCGTAGCGGGAACGACTGGTTCCGGAAAATCGGTATGTTTGAATTCTATGATCTCTTCGCTTGTCGTTCATCTTTCCCCGGAAGAAGTTCGTTTTATCATGATCGATCCGAAGATGGTGGAGCTTACGCTCTACGAAGACATTCCTCATCTTCTTATGCCCGTGATTACCGATCCGAAAAAAGCGACTCGCGCGCTGGCATGGGCGATCCAAGAAATGGAAGCACGTTATCATTCGGTCTCGAAACTCAAGTGTAGAGATTTTAAAACCTATAACGAGAAAGTGGAGCAGGGCGCTCACAGAGATGGTTACAAGAAGATGCCTTATATCGTGATCTTCATAGACGAGCTTGCGGATCTGATGATGGTTTCCGGAAAAGATCTCGAAGACGCGATCACGAGAATCACACAGAAGTCTCGTGCGGTCGGAATCCATTTGATCATGGCGACACAACGTCCTTCCGTCGATGTGATCACAGGTCTTATCAAAGCAAACTGTCCTGCGAGAATGGCGTTCCATGTTGCGCAGAAGACGGATTCTAAAATTATCTTGGATCAAAACGGAGCGGAATCTCTTCTCGGAAAAGGGGACTTTCTTTATAAGTCTCCGACCGCCGCCGATCTCGTGAGAATCCAATCTCCTTATGTTTCCGAAGAAGAAATAGAGAAGATCGTGGAAGAAGCGAGGAAGTTTGGAAAACCTTCCTATGTGGATTTCGATCTGGATGAGGAACCGGAGAGCGCGACGATCGATGAAGAAGACGAAGAACTCTTTGAACAGGCTTGGGAGATCGTTCGTTCGGATCGGAAAGCCTCCGCGAGTTATCTTCAGAGGAGGATGAGGATCGGTTATAATAAGGCCGCTCGTCTTATGGAACTCATGGAAGAACGCGGATACGTGAGCGCACAGATCGGCTCGAAGGGAAGAGAGATTCTTAAGTAAAGGGAATTTTTCGGAAAACGGTCCGGGGAGTTCCAACAAAGGACGCATGCCTTGATGGAACGGGTTTCCAGGCACTCAGTAGATCGTGCTTTGGAGGGGGAAAAGTCCCCCTCGCTCCAGCCGCTCCGCGTCTTTCGCTACCCCCTTTCCGGGAAATTTTCCGGAAAAAAGCCCGGACCCTGTCTCTTTGAAAGAGTCGATGTAGGAGCTACAACTTTAAATTGACTCTTCTCAGTCAGAGAAAGGATAAAGAGGATTTCAATGATCCGAAAAAAAGAAAGTATCTCTCGGTACGCATTGTAAGACTCGAGAAATCCTCTTTTTGCAAAGATCGAGTTGAAGAATATATCTGTAATTCTTATGAAAGGTTGGAACTCCTTTGTTCATCGTATTTACGATTGAATCTCCGACCTTCAACTCTTCCAGATACAAAAGGTAATTGAAGAGAAAACAGCGAGAGACCCCATGAGATTGTGCGAAGATTCCCAATAAGGCCCAGCTTTCCTCGCTCATACGAACATTGATTTTCTTCATTTTTTCTTCCCTGGACTCAATTGGTACAAAGTAGTGGATGCCCTCTTTCCCAAACGACGTGTCGTGGAGAGATACTTTCCGTAACGTTTCAGGAGAACCGGAATTCTCTTTGGAAGAATTCTCCTTTCTCTCTGCGGATAACGAAGCAATGTATTCTCCGGAATCAGCAAGGTTACGACGTTCGTCTTTTTTTGCGGTAGATGTGATTGGATCCGATGATCCCCATTGAGTTGCAATATTCCCATACCTTTTACGGTTCTTCGGAGAGGCTTGGGAGTAGGTTTTCTTCAAAAAAAATCGAGATTCGGGAAATATTCTTTTTTCTCCGGTTCCCCTCAATGGAGAATTTACCGTTCGACCTCAAACTGTAGGAACTCTCACAACCGAACTCTTTCGGCAAAATTCCCTTCAGAAGAACTGCGCCCGACCTTGGACTCAGCCACCCTGAAAGACGGTTCCCCGCGCGTAGGAGCTCCTGCCCCCATCCCACCGAAAATCCCTCGAACCGAGCCCTCTCTAATTTTAGAAAGTGACAAGGTTCCTAATACGTTCGAAGGTAGTAAAAAAATCCCGGGAGATCCGGTTTTTCTCATGAAAAAAACAATCATTCTCTCTTTTTGTTTCTTATTTTTAACCTTAGAATCCTCTCTCTGGGCCCAACCGGCTCATAACTGGAATTCTCCTTCCGAAGTTGTAAAGCAGGTGAAGAAGAAGTTTAGCGATCTGAATTCCTACAAAGCGGATTTCCAGATCCAAACCGTTTCCAATAAAAAAAGTAAAAATATGAGAGGGGTCTGTCTTTATAAAAAAGGTGGAAGAATCCGCTATCAATTCAGCGATCCTTCCGGAGATGAGATCGTCTCCGACGGAAAAACTCTCTACATCTATATCGCACGACTGAACGCGGTCGGAAAACAGGATCTTACATTAAATAAATCGAATAAATCCGGACCGATCTTTTCCAGTTTTACGGACGAAGGTCTTTCTCGAATTTTTAGAAAGTATCACTACAAGTTCGATTCCATAGAACAACCTCAGGTTTCACCAAAAGACGGACGCAAATACTTCGTCCTCAATTTAGAACAAAGAGAAAAGGTCGGCGGTTTTGAGACGATGCTTCTCTTTGTCGACGCACAGACCTACTTTATCCAAAAAGCGGTCGCGAGCGACGGAAGAGGAAAAGAAACTACAGTAGAATTTACGAATATAGAAACAAATCCCGATTTGGAAGACGGTCAGTTCAATTTTCATATTAGCGGAAACGCAAAAATCGTAAACAACCCTCTTGTGTCGGAACAATAACCAAAGTCCGAGAAAGGAGCGAAAACATTGAATCAGAAAAGAGTAGGACAGATTCTCCGCGAAGCGAGAGAAGAAAAAAAGTTAAGCGTAAAAGACGTAGCGAAAGAAACAAACATTTCGGTGAAGTATATCCTCGCACTCGAAACGGAGGATTATTCCCAGTTTCCCGGTGAAACCTTCACCATGGGATTCTTAAAAAATTACGGAAGTTATCTCAAACTGGACACGGGACAGTTGATCAACTTGTATCGTGGTGAAAAAATCGAAGAGTCTCAAGCTCCTCTCGAAGAACTCACACGTCCAACAACTTCTTATTATTCTAAAATCAACGTGGATAAGAATAAGATCTTTACGATCGCGGCGGTTCTTGTCATTCTGATCTGCGCTTATATCCTCATCGACGTTGCGACCGATTCTTCTTCCGGCGACGACGCAGTGGAAGAATCCGGTAAAAAACTGGACATCCCCGAAAACATCGACTTCTCTTCTCGTTCGATCCCGGATAATAGAAGCGAATCTTTTATTCTCACACCGGACAAGGGAGTCAGTTTTTCCGTCAGCAACCAACAGTGTAAGCTCTTCATCGACTCCGTGGAAAAGGGCGGGGCAGTAAACACCGCCGTTCTTGCTTTTAACGTCTATCCGGAACTCAGCGTATATAAATTCCGTCTGAGCGAAGGACAGGAAAAGGTTCTCAGTTATACGATTCCAGAAATCTCAAGCCTGAGACGCAACGTAAGAATCATCGCACAAGCCGTGACGGAAAACTCCGCTAAGGTTCTGGTAACTCTCAGCGAAGAAGAACAAAAACCGGAGAGCGCAGTAGACACCACTAAGACGTTAGGCGACGTTCCGATTCAAGTGACACTTTTTTTTAGCAAAGCCAGTTACGCCGAATTCATCATCGACGGACAGATGGGATTCCGAGGTCTTGTACAGGCGGGTGAGAATCGAAGCCTCGAAGCAAAGGATCGTCTCGAACTCAAAGTAGGGGACGGTTCCGCTGTGGAAATGATTCAGAACGGAAAACCGAAGATCACACTGGGACGTCCCGGAAAACTCGTAAAGAAGATCTTCGTAAAAACGCAAAACCCTTATGATAGTACACAGTCCGTCATCAGGGAGCTGGGAGAATAGAATTTCTTGGAAAAGAAATTCTTCATCACCACCTTAGGATGTCCGAAAAATACGGCGGACTCCATGAGTATGCATCATTCTCTTCTGGAAGAGGGATTTGTTCCCGCTACACTTCCGGAAGAATCCGATTTTCATTTTATCAATACCTGTACCTTCATCCAATCCGCGACCGAAGAAACGATTCAAACGATTCTTTCCGCGGCTCAGGTCAAAAAACAAAATCATCAAAAACTCGTCGTCGTGGGTTGTTTTGCGGAACGTTATCCGGATAATATCAGCGCCGAAATTCCGGAAGTGGATCTCTTTTTTGGAACGGGAAAATACAACCAAGCGGGAAAACTTCTCAGAGAAAAGTTCCCCGATCTTTCTCCTCCAAAATTGGAATTCAACGAAGACATTTTGGAAAGACTCAAACTTTCCGCGGGCATCGAAAACTATTCCAAACCGTATGCGTATGTAAAAGTTTCCGACGGTTGCAACCGAGGATGTTCTTTTTGTATCATTCCTTCCTTTCGCGGGAAGTTCAAAGAATCACCGGTGGAAGATATCATTCGCGACGCGGATCGTGCGATTCGCGCGGGAGCCAAAGAGATCTGTCTCGTTTCCCAAGACACGGTTTATTATGGAAGAGATTCGGAAGTTCTTCTGGATATGGTCCGCAAAGTTTCGGAAATCGAGGCGCTCAAGATTCTAAGATTGTTGTATTTGTATCCGGACAAAAAAACGGAGAAACTCATTCGTCTGATGGGTCAAACTCCGAAGATCGCTCCTTATCTGGAATCTCCGCTCCAACACGTTTCTTCCAAAATTCTAAAGAGTATGAATCGCGCCGGAGAAAGTTCCTACTTCAAGGATCTTTTTTCACTCGCAAGAGAAGTCAAACCCGGTCTGGAGATTCGTACTTCGTTTATCATCGGTTATCCGGGAGAAGAACCGGATGACGTGGATCAGGTTCTTCGTTTTATCGAAGAGACAAGACCCGAAAAGGTGAACTTATTTTCTTATTCTCCGCAGGAAGGAACCAAAGGCGCCGAGGTCAAACAGACCGTATCCGAAAAAGAAAAATCGAAACGAATCAATCTGATCCGAGACGCGCACCTCGCGATCTTGGAAGAAATTCACGAAGCAAGAATCGGTCAGACCTACGACGCGATCGTCGACAATATCGAAGACGGTCAAGCGGTGGTAAGAAGACTTCAAGACGCTCCGGAAATGGACGAGGTCGTTTATGTGGACGATCCTTCTCTGATTCCGGGAACTCTTGGAAAAGTCAGGATCGATTCTTTTTACGAATATGACATGAACGGAACCTGGGTTTTTGAATGAACAAAGTTATTTTCAATATTCCTAATATACTTACGATGCTCCGCGTAGCCGCGGTTCCATTTTTTGTCTGGTTTTTATTCCAGAAAGAATTGGAATATCATATAGCCGCCCTGATTCTTTTTGTCGTCGCGTCACTGACCGATCTCATCGACGGTTATCTCGCCCGCAAATGGAACCAGGAAACCGAGTTCGGTAAATTTTTGGATCCTCTTGCGGATAAGATCATCGTGACCGGATGTTTTGTTACCTTTATCTTTTTGCAGGAACAGATCGAATTCTGGATGGTATGTCTGATCATCGGAAGAGACATGCTCATCACTTGTCTTCGTTATCTTGCGATTCGCCAGGGACAATCGATCCGAACTACGATGCTCGGCAAAGTGAAGACCGTATTTCAGATGGGAGCCATCGTTCTCATTCTCGTCTTCTTTATTCTCGTATCGAGTAAGAAAAGAATTCTGATCAACGAGGCGTATGCTTCCGGAAAGGCTTCCGGTCTCACCGTCTTCGAGATCGCAACCGGGAATGCGATTTACTTTTTTCAAAACTTAAACAAGAATACCACCTTGGGAGATATCATCTTCGGTCTCGGAGCCTTCGTTCCTTATTGGGGAATGCTGATCACGACCGCGATCACCGTGTTCTCGGGGCTTCGTTATATGGTATCCAACAACCAAGTTCTTTATCCCTCCAATATCAAAAGGATGTTTCAGAAACGTGGAACCAAGAGCAACCATTCTTAAACTGATCGATCGCAAACATCTCACTTCCGAAGAAGCGGAGACGTTTCTCAATCACGTCATGAAAGGAGAAGTTTCCGAAATTCTTCTTTCCTCATTTTTGACTGCGATGAGAGCCAACGGAGAGTCGGTCGAGGAAGTTCTCGGTTGCACCTTAGCGCTTCGCAAAAACGCGCTTCGCCCCAAGACCGTATTTCCCTTCGACCTTTTGGACACTTGTGGAACCGGAGGAGACGGGCAGGGGACGATCAATATCAGCACCCTTTCCGCGATCACTCTTGCTTCTTTAGGAATCAAAGTCGCCAAACACGGAAACCGATCGGTTTCCTCACATACTGGATCGAGTGATATTCTTACGAGGCTCGGTTATAAAACCGAAAAGACCCAAGAAGAAGTGGAACAACATCTGGTTTCCCAAGGCTTCACCTTTCTTTTTGCTCCGATGTGGCATCCTTCTATGAAATACGCGGGACCGGTTCGTAAAGAATTGGGCTTTCGAACGGTCTTCAATATGATCGGACCACTTTCCAATCCGTTTTCTCCCCAGTATCAGATCATCGGGGTTTACGAACCGGAACTCATGGAACTCTTTATCAAGGTCTTACAAGCGCTTGGCTTAAAACGGGCTATGGTCTGCCATTCTCGGGACGGTTTGGATGAGTTTTCGATTTTTTCGATCACCGATTATTCTTTTCTGGAGAATGGGGTGATCAGTCGTCATTCTTTTGATCCTTCTCTTCTAAAACTGCCGATACTAAAAAAAGAAGAAGTATATGCTTCTTCTTCCGATCACGCGGAAGCTTTGGCAAGAAGAGTTTTGCAAGGAGAGGCGATCGCGGGATCACATGCGGTTGCATTGAATGCAGGCGCGGGACTTTTTGTGATGGGAAAAGCTCCGAGTATCGAAGAAGGATACAAAAATGCCCTGGAAGCGATTCTTTCTGGAAAAACAAAGAAGTATTTCGAAGATTTAATTTCCAAAGGGTAAACGAGAAAAATACTGGTTAGAATCCTCTATCCAATCTAAACAGGGAATTAGAAATGACTTTGAATTCAATGATACTACTTCAATTGGCACAAGCCGCCGGCGACGGAGACAAGTCACCTTTCTCTACGTTGCTCTTGATTCCGATCATGCTCGTGATCATGTATTTTCTCGTGATTCGTCCACAAAGAAGCGAAGAGAAAAAACGCAAAGAGATGATCGAAAGCCTCAAAAAAGGCGACGAGGTCATCACGTCTTCCGGGATTCACGGCAAAGTTGTGGAAATCAAAGACAACAACGAAGTCGTCGTCTTAAACATCGCGAAAGATACAAACGTATCTTTTACTGCGAGTACAGTTGTTAAAAAGAAACAAGCGGACAAATGAAAAAAGCTACGGTCTTCATTCTACTCTTTCTATTTCTTGGGAACACAGTTTTGTTTTCCCAGGACGGGGAAGAAATCGACTTCCTCGAAAAGGTTGCCGAACCGAAAAAGACCGTCAGCAAAAAGTCTTCCAACTCGACCCCTTCTTCCACAAAATCTTCTAAGAAAAAAGAGAAGAAAAAGTCGAAAAAGAAAAAATCAAAAAAGCCCTCCACTTCTCCTCAGAATCCGGAAAATACAAAGAAGAATGTGGAACCTTCCCGTAACGGTGAGGAAACGTCGAATTCCGGAAACAATTCGAATTCATCCAATTCTTCCAATACGAATTCACAGACAAAAGAATCTTCTTCTCGTAACGTAGAAGAACAACAACTCGCGAGTGTTTCCAAAGTCGACACGGGAGATCTTCCGAAACCGTATTGGGTGAACGAAGAAGTAAAAGTAAAACCTTCCGGGCTTCCGGGATATACCGCTCCCGCGGAACCTGAAAAATCCGAGCAGGGTCCTTCTTTTCAGAGTCGCCTCTCCGACATACTCAAGTTAGGCGAAGACAAGAAAAAGGAAGAAGAGAAAAAGAAAGTTCAGGAAGGACAGAAGTCCGGATCCTTTACGGGTTTTATCTCCGACTATAAAAAACCCATCATCATTGTAGTATTTATTTTATTATTTGCTTTGTATCGATTGAAAGCGGGAAAATCGCGCGGAAGTTCCGGTCGCAGATCCCCGGTGACGATCAATAAAATGAGAAGAGACTAGGAGTTCCCCTTTGAAATCTGCGACATGGATTTTCCTGCCGCTCGCCATTATTTTAGCGGCCACCATTGTATTGTATCCCAACTTCGCTCCGAGAGAGTTGGAGCTTGCGGTAAGAAAAGAATTTGCGTCCCTTCCGGAAGAGCAAAAAAAAGAAATCCTATCTAAGTTTGAAAAACGATGGAATGCGGAATACAAACAATCCGATTGGGTGATCTCACCTTCTCCTTCCGATCTGAAAGACGAATCCTTTCTTTTGGTAAAAGGAAGATTTGTAACATCCGCAAAGATCAACCAGATTTCTCAGGAAAATCCAGAACTCATCCTCGAAGCCAAAAACAAACTTCGTCCCACTCTTGTGGAAGAATGGATCACAAAAGGACGTCCTCTCACGATCAAACTCGGTCTCGATTTACAAGGTGGGATGAGGGTCGCGATGAAAGGGGATTTCGATGACTATGCTTCGAAACTCAGAGAAAGTTATATTAAAGAAATTGAAAACTTAAAGAAAACGATCGCGGATCCTTCGAACGACGAGAAGGAAAAGAAAAAAGCAAAGGATCGTCTGGAAGAGATCGAAGGTTATTTCGAACTTTCACCAAGCCGTAAACTTTTAGAACTCGAAAAAGCGAAACTCATCATCGACAATCGTCTTACGAGTCAAAACTTAACCGAACCTCAGGTTCGGATTCAAAAAGATCAGGATTCGATCGAAGTTTCTCTTCCTGGGGTAACGAATTCTTCTCAAATTTTGGAAATCATTCAGAACACGGAAACAGTGGAATACCGTCTCGAAGAACCTGAGAATTCGGCTGGAAACGGAGTTACCTACGCGGCCATCATTCAACAGGAAGAAAACAAACTTCTGGAAGCCGGCAAAAGAGAAGAAACCGACATCGTTAAATATCAGAATATCGTAAAACAAAAACTCGGAAAAGCAGAACAGGATCGTTTTCTCCAAGCACTCGAAGACAAGTATAAAATTCCAAAAGAGAAATATAGAATCTTCGCCTATTGGAAAAGAGGGAACAGCCAGAATTCTCCTCAGCTTCCGAGAAACTTTATCGTTCTTGAAAAAGCGATCGCTCTGGACGGAAGAGATATGAGAGACGCAAGACCCGCGTTTGAAAATAATTCCTTCGGATATATCGTTTCGTTTACTCTTACGAGTAGTGGAGCCGAGAAATTTTTCGAGATCACTTCTCAGAACAAGGGAAGAAATCTCGCCATCGTCTGGGGAGACAAGGTGGTTTCCGCTCCTACGATTCGAGGCGCGATCGCGGGCGGGATGGCTCAGATCGATGGATCCTTTACAAAAGAAGAAGCGGTGGATCTTGCGAACGTGATCAGCGAAGGAGCGCTTCCGATTCCACTCCGAGTTTTGGAGATGAGATTTATCGGACCGACTCTCGGGATCGAATCGATCGAAGTCGGTATCAAAGCCGTCGGGATCGGATTCATTCTTGTGATGCTTTATATGCTCTTGATCTATCGACTTTCCGGAATGGTTGCGAACATCGCCCTTTTTGCGAACATCATCATCTTGAGCGCACTTCTTTCTTTGATGGGATTCACTCTCACTCTTCCGGGTTTTGCGGGGATCATCCTCACGGTCGGTATGGCGGTGGACGCTAACGTGATCATCTATGAAAGGATCAAAGAAGAATTGGTGGCCGGTAAGTCCGCGTCCGTTGCGGTCGCCCAAGGTTTTGACAACGCCTTCTGGACGATCATCGATAGTAACGTGACTACTTTGATTTCCGGAATTCTCATGATTCGCCTCGGAAACGGACCGATCAAAGGTTTCGCGATCACGCTTTGTTGGGGTATCGTTACTTCACTTTTTACCTCTTTATTCCTGAGTCGTCTGATCATGGATCTTTTGGTCAATAAGCTGGGAGTTCAGAAACTCCAGATCGGCTTTAAAAAATTGGAGTCTTAAGAATGTTTGATTTTATAAAATATAAATACGTCTCTATCGGCGCATCGCTTGCGTTGATTTTATTTGGATTCGGTTATACTTTTCTTGTTCACGGAGGGTTTGCCAACTCTCTCGATTTCAACGGCGGACTGAGAACCGTTGTAGAATTCGACAAGAGCGTGGATCGTAAAAAATTAGAAACATACTTCGCGGATAATAAGATCGAAGCCGTTCTTCTTCTTTTGGAAAAAGAGAAGAATCACTTTCAGATCGATATCGGGCTCGGTTCCGTCGACGCGATCCTTCAAAAATACAAAGAAAAGAACGGACTGAAAGCGGAAGACAAGGTGGAACTTTCCGCGATCGACGCATTGATCTCCATTCTGATCGCGGACTTTGGAATCAACAAGAGCCAGGTTCTGAGCGCCAATCAGGTGGGGGCCGTTGTCGGAGGCGAACTTTCCTCTACGGGAATTACGCTTCTCGGGCTTACGATGGTGATCATTCTCGCTTACATCAGTTTTCGATTTCAATTTAAGTTTGCCTTGGGAGCGATTATCGCTCTTACGCACGACTTAGTTCTAACGATCGCGTTTATCGGATTCTTTCAGATAAAACCGAGCGTTCCGATCATTGCGGCGCTTCTGACCTTACTCGGTTATTCCATCAACGATACGATCGTGGTCTTCGATAGAATTCGCGAGAATGCGGCGGGGAATCTGAATGAAACTTTCGGACAAACGATCAATACTTCGATCAATCAGACCTTGGGTCGAACGTTTAACACCTCTTTTGCGACCTTGATTTCGATCGTGGCGATCATTATCGGTGGAGCGACCGAACTCTTCGATTTTGCATACGTTCTTACTTTTGGAATCATCATCGGAACCTATTCTTCGATTTTTATCGCGGCGCCTCTGGTCGATATCTACGACCACTTTTCAAGAAGGATTCGTGCCTGATGTCTTCCCTCCCGGAATCGTTTCGGGAGGAATTGCGTAAACTTGCCTTTCTTTCCACGGGTGAAAGTTCTCCGAACCCGCCCGTTTCTTGTCTCATCACAAACGTCGAAAATACGAAGATATTCGCACAAGGAAGAACCTCTCCGACTGGCGGACCTCACGCTGAAAGAAACGCATATTCCGAATTTCTAAAGAACGGATATTCCGATACGCCGCATAACGTATGGGTCACGCTCGAACCTTGTAGTCATCACGGAAAAACTCCTCCCTGCCTCGACTTAATCTTTGAATACAGACCGAAGACCCTTTATTACGGGTGGAACGATCCGAATCCTTTGGTAAAAATAAAAAACGGATTGGAAGAATGTGTAGAGAAGGGAATCAATGTCGTCCAAGATTCTACTTTACAAACGATCGCAAAAGAAAGCCTTTTTGGATTTGCTTCTCGTTTAGAAACACAAACCCCTTCCATGATTTTTAAAACTGCGGTTTCTAAAGAAGGTTTTTTTGCATCCTCCGATAAAAGAAGAACCCAACTTTCCGGAAAACTTTCCTCTTATTATTCATCTTTACTACGCGCGAAATGTGACGCGGTCCTGGTAGGTCCGGGAACTTTGTTTCACGATGTTCCCGGATTGGATTTTCGGTTTTCAAAACTGGGATCTACCGAATCGATGAAAAATCTTACAAAAGAATTTCAGAAAACCGAAGGACTTCCCGTTCAGGAATTTCAGGAGAATTTTTCCGGAGCCTCCGCCTTACTTAAGAATATTCTAAAATTGGGAATGGATTCGGATATTCAAAGAATCCACGAAGTTTTTGAAAACGCATACCAACCGTATCGAGTATTCATTATATTCGAAGAAAGGAATGTAACAAAAGAATTCCTGGAAAAACAAAAAGGAATCAATCGAAGAATCGGTTCCCGAAAATGTATTTTTCTGATCAAAAAGGATTTTCTCCTCGGAGAAGAAATAAAGGAAGAATTGAGAGCGCTTTCCGAAAAGGAATTATTCTTGATCGATTCAAACTTTCTCGCGGAAGAGACATTGCGGATTCTTTCGGAGATCGGAGTCAATCTCCTGCTCGTGGAAGGTGGAAACCTGATTTACGAAACATTTCAGTCTCGGATGAAAGCGAACGACACAATCTTAAAAATACGAACCGCAACTTCCATTCAAGAAGGAATCGAACCGAATCTGAAAACGGACGAATCCTCTTTGCTCTGGAAGGCGAATCTGGAAGAGGATCAATGGGAGGCGCACAGATGTTTACAGGACTCGTAGAAACGACCGGTAGAATTTTAGAAATCAAAGATACGGCGGACGGGAAGGATTTTCTCGTGGAGACGACTTGGGTCCAACCGGATCTAAAAATAGGAGATTCCATTTCCGTGAATGGTTGTTGTCAAACCGTAACCGAGTTTACGGATCAAGGAAGTCGCTTTCGATTCTACTCCAGTTTCAAAACTCTTGAGCTCACGAACTTCGGAAATCTAAAGATCGGAGAAGAGGTCAACCTGGAACGGAGCGCGTTGCCGACGACTCGTTTGGGTGGGCATCTTGTGAGCGGACATATCGACGGGACCGGAACCATTCTTAAAAAAGAGGAACGGGAAGGTGGAACCGTGGTAAGCTATTCGGTGAAAAACGATTCTTCCTTTTCCAAATACATCGCTCCTCGAGGAAGTATCACCGTGGACGGAATTTCTCTCACCGTCGTGGATTCGAGACCGGAAGAATTCGATCTCGTCTTAATCCCGGAGACTCTCAAAAAGACCAACGCGAAAGCTTGGAAACCGGGGACGATTCTCAATTTAGAAATCGATCTCGTGGCGCGCTACTTAGAACAACTCCTAAAATATAAATAGTTTAAAATTCGAACTATTTGGGCTGAAACTTGGATTTGATTCCAAAGATTTAAGTTTCTGTAGCCAAATTTCAGTCCAATAGGAGAGATGGTAACTAAGAGCTATGATCAAACCCATTGAGAGTGCAATCGAAGAAATCAAATCCGGAAGAATGATCATTCTTGTGGATTCGGAAGACAGAGAAAACGAGGGCGACCTCGTAGTCGCGGCCGAATTCGCGGATAAGGAAAAGATCAACTTTATGGCCACCTATGGTCGAGGGTTGATTTGTATGCCGATGGAAGGGGAGAGACTGAAAAAGTTGGGCCTCAACCGGATGGTAGACGATTATTCTCTGGGGGACAAACACGGAACTGCATTTACGGTTTCTGTGGACGCTAAACACGGAACCTCGACAGGGATTTCGGCTCAGGATCGTGCGATTACCGTGCAAGCGCTGTTAGATGAAAAAACGGTTTCGGCGGATTTGATGAGACCGGGGCATCTTTTTCCTTTGCAAGCGGTTCCGGGTGGGGTTTTGAGAAGGGCGGGGCATACGGAAGCCGCAGTGGATCTTTCCAAACTCTCCGACCTTTATCCTGCCGGAGTGATCTGCGAGATCATGAACGACGACGGAACCATGGCTCGTCTTCCGGACTTAGAGAAGTTTGCGGAAAAACACGGACTCAATATTTATACAATCGAAGATCTCATTCGTTATAGAAGAGCGAAAGAAAATCTAATTCGCTTGGAAGTGGAATCCAAACTACCGACCGAATATGGGGAATTTACGATTCGTGCGTATTCCACTCTGATCGACGATAAAATTCACGTCGCCTTGATCAAAGGGGAAATCAAAAAAGAAGAAACCGCGATGGTTCGCGTTCATAGTGAATGTTTGACCGGAGACATTTTTTCGAGCAATCGTTGCGACTGCGGTCCTCAGCTTCACGCGGCTTTGGAGATGATTGCAAAAGAAGGACAAGGTGTTCTTCTGTATATGAGACAGGAAGGGCGCGGGATCGGTCTGATTAACAAATTAAAAGCTTATAATATTCAAGATAAAGGATATGATACGGTGGAAGCCAATGAAAAACTCGGCTTTGCACCGGACTTAAGAGACTACGGAATCGGGGCCCAGATCCTAAGAGATATAGGAATCGGAAAGATGAAAATTCTGACGAACAATCCGAGAAAGATCGTGGGTCTGGAAGGTTACGGTTTGGAAGTTGTCGAAAGAATCCCGATCGAAATCCAACCAGGTTCAGATAACCACGGTTATCTGATGACCAAAAAACTTAAACTCGGTCATATCTTAGGATTGGGTTGAACCTTTTTTAAAACGTTTTGTCGGAGTTCCGACGGGTTTGTAAGATCGAGATTCTTCTTGCGTAAATTAGGATTTTCTGATAGAGAAGATTTTGCGGAAGTTTTCCCACCACCTCACCCCTCCACCCAAGTTCAGGGTGGGGCGCGCGCCTTTCACGACAAAGTCGGAACTACGACAAAAGCTTCCGACTTCAATGTTTTCTGAAAATTCTTACTTATCGAGTTTCTTTCTTAAATTCTGAAACAAAACACTTCCATAATATACTAAAACGGCTGCGATCGCGGTGAATGGAAGAACCCATAACAAATAATAACTCAGTTGTAAAAACGCGTTCAAGATTCCAACGAGCGCGTTTTTGTATTCGGACATTGAAGTCCCTCTTTGAGCACTGGGTCTTAAGATCTAATCAATAAAAGTCCCTATGTAGAAGGTCTGCAAAGGGACTTTTATTTGCAGAACTTTGAGTATGAGTTCCCACAAAATCGGAGATTGGAATTCTTCCGAATCAAATTAAATTATAATTCGGGTAGATCTTTCAAAAAAAAACGATAAGATCTATTTCTCAAAGGGGGAGATCAAATCCATGGATTTAACATTTGCAGCCTACGAGGGAAATTTGAATCAGGTTAAGGAAATGATTCGTTTGGGAGCATCCGTCAACGCAGTCGATGGATGCGGAGATTTCCCGTTATATAAGGCAAACCAAATTGAAATTTACAAAGTTCTTTTGGAAAACGGCGCAAATCCGAATCAGCAAAATCGTAGCGGTTTTACTGCACTTATGAATGCAAGGACGGCGGAGCAGATAGGTCTTCTTTTGGAAAACGGCGCAAATCCGAATCTTCGAAACGAAGACGGTTTTACAGCTTTAATGCTTCATTCTTATTCAGGAAATATTGATATGGTCAGGCTGCTTCTTGAGAACGAAGCAGACGTAACTCTGAGAACAAATCCACCCGGTAGCGTGAGCGCATTCTTGCAGGCGATGGAAGAAGACAATTTGGAAATTATGAAACTCTTAGTCGAATATGGAGTAAATCTCGAAGAAGAGGATCGAGCCTACGAATCCAATACCGGAGAAACTCTTCTCGAAGCAGCTATATCCGACGAAACTCGATCTTTCATCGAAGCCTGTCTGAAATAGATGCAAAAAAGCCTCCCGGTCGAAAGGCCTTTAATTTGCCGATTTTAAAAATTCTTCCTTAACTGAGCTAACCCTTGATCTTATTTCTGAATTTCTGATACACGATCCCACCAAAATAAACCAAAAAGCTTCCCAGAATCAGAAAGGGGGTCCACCACAACAAATAATAGCTCAGTTGTAAAAACGCGTTCAAGATTCCAACCAAAGCGTTTCTATACTCGGGAACTTGAATTGCATCGGGAGGAATGGGCGTCCCGAAAGTCACGGCGATCGTCGCCCAACTCACTCGGTCCTTGATTTTCCAAGTCTCCTGTTCCGCAAGATCGAGTTCGTCTTCGCTTCTCTCGATCGATTCTTCAATGACCTCCCAGTTTTTTGAACCAGCCCCGATTTGTTGATTGGCGTTGTTTCTTCTCGAAAGACGGAGTTTTTCTCGAGTCGTCTTCCGTTTTTGCCAAACCATTCCTTCCGTATGATCGATCGTGGAAATATCTTCCGAGAGCAAAGCTCCAAGCTTATCAAGTTCTAAGAGTGCTTCGTATAACTTCGCGGAACGGACGTGCATCCTTACACTCATGTACGGAGATCTCGAATTGCTCGCGGAACTACTTTCCAAGTAGCCGTATTTCGCGATGTAATCTAAAAGTTCCTTTCTTGTCTTTATCAGATCCTTACATTCGTACGAAAGTTGAATGTTGTATTCGAGAAGCCTCTCGCTGGTTGTCCCACCGATCGGAGCGAAAACTTTTCCCAGTTGGTCGTCGGCTTTGTCGAACGTCTCTTTGAATTGGTCCTCCAATTTTTCGTTCGAAACTTTTTTCGATTCTCCCGAAGAGGGCATCGGCGCGCTGACTTGTCCGGATACATCTGCGCTTCGCATCGCGGTTTTTTCCGCTTCCACCGCGCTTCCTTCCGCGTTGGAATCTTTCTTTTTCCCGCAGGAAATGAGAACTGAGAGACAAAGGACGAGTAGGAATAGGATCGATTTTTTCAAGGTTGTTTCTCCGGATCAGAAATACTTTCGAATTCTTTAACATACGAGAGGACCGAAATTCTCTCGCAAAAGGTTCCATTTCAACTCTAAAAGGTCGGATTTAGAAAGTCCTTTCTCGATTGTGAAAAAGGTATAAACATCCGAATTAAAAGAAGGAAAAATGGTTGCTCAAGGGGCGACTCTAAACTTCCTCCAAGAAGAATCCGGATTCTTCTCAAAGACGATTCGATCGTGAAGTCTGCTGGCTCTTCCCTGCCAGAATTCAATTCTTTCCGGGATTACCGAATAACCGCCCCAATGATCGGGAAGATCCACTTCCTTTCCCTCGAATTGCGTTGTGAATCTTTGGAATCGTTCCTCTAAAAATTTCCGATCCGGAATCAACTGACTCTGAGGCGAAGAATGCGCGCCGATCTGAGATTCCCTCGGTCTCGAATGAAAGTATTCTTCCGATTCTTCTCTCGATACTTTTTTTACGCTTCCTTCGATTCGTATCTGACGTTCGAGTTCGGACCAAAAAAATACGAGACAGGCTCTCGGATTCTCTTCCAACTCTTTTCCCTTTCTACTTTCATAATTCGTATAGAATAGAAAGGAATCTTCGCTGATTCCTTTTAAAAGGACGGTCCTTGCGTCCGGTCTTCCGTCTTTGGTCGCGGTGGCTAAGGTCATCGCATTGACTTCGAAAACCTCGGATAAGACCGCTTCTTGAAACCATTTTTGAAAGAATACGATCGGATCGTCCCCCGTATCGACGATGTCCAAAGAAGAAAGGGTGTAGCTGTTTCGAATGTCCGCGATTTTTGAAGTCATAGGCTTAACTTCAAAAAGTATATTCGCTCAAAAAGTAAAAGTAAAAATTAGAATTCGGAATTTCATTTTTCTCGAATTCTTCTCTGTTCGTTAAGGAATGTCGCTTTTTTAAGAGCGGCCTTTCTTACTCTCGGAAATCGAAAGGATTCGATTTTCCTTATCGATTAGAGAATTTCGATGATGATCAGAGTAAGATCGTCTTGGATCGCCGATCCTTGCAAGAACTCGTCTAGGTCGTTTTGTATTCTCGCAAGTTGGTTTTCCGGCGTGGAAAGATCGGAAGATCGGATCGATTGCAAAAAGCGCGTTTCTCCGTATTCGTTTTTGATCGAGTTGAATTGTTCGTAGATTCCGTCCGTAAAAAGAAAAATTCGATCTCCCGTCCGGATCTTGATCTTTTCGGAATAATACTCGTAGTCTTTTTTTAATCCTAAGATCGCGCCGGTTTTGTGCATCAATTCGAATTGCCCATCTCTCAAAAGGATTTGAGCCGGATGACCCGCGGAAGAATATTCTAAAGTATGATTCTTCACGTTGATATCGGCGACGATACAAGTAAGATAGAGTGTTTTAAACTTTTCTAAAATGACAAAATTCAAGTCTTTCAGAAGATCCGCGGGAGACTTGTGGAGTTTTTTCAAATGTTCATACTCGCTCTTGATCGCCATCGTGATCAAGGCGGCCTGAACACCATGCCCCGTCGCGTCCGCGACGAAAAAACGGTAGAGACCCGGTTTGAGTTCGAAAAGATCGTAAAAGTCTCCGCCCACTTCGTCCATCGGTTGATAAGAAACGGAATAAAGAATTCCTGCGAGCACGGGATGTTCCGGAAGAATACTTCTTTGGATTTTTTTGGAATACAGAAGATCCTTCCGAATGATTTTCAAGGATTGCATCAACTCTTGGGTTCTTGATTCCACCTTTTTTTCCAGTTCCGAATTCAGTCGAGTGATGTCCTCATAAAGTTTCGCATTCTCCAATGAAATAGCGGCCTGTGAGGAAAGAATCTCAAGAATCTCCAATCTGTGCTCGTCAAACACCCCGTAGGTGAGTCGATTCTCCAGATACAATATGCTAAGAATTTTTCCCTGTTTTGTGATCGGAAGACAAAGAAGAGACTTGGGTTGTTTTTTAGAGATGTAAGAATTAAGGGAATACAAGGATTCTTTCGAAGCGTTTCCTAAAAGAGTCCTCTGTCCGGAACGATAACAATAATAGACGAGTTCAACCGGAAGAAGTTCCCCGGCCGCATCCAAGGGTAAGGGTTCCGGTAAGACATTCTCCGATTCCTCTATGTCCTGTCCCGTTTCAACATAGAGTCCGTTTTGTCTCGGAAGAATCAAAAAACCGCGTGTCGCACCTGCGTTCTCCATGATGGTCCTCATCATTTTTCTCAGGAGTTCGTCTTGTTCTATGATTCCGGAAATGGATTGGGAGGATTTGAGAACGCTCCTAAGATCCAGATTATCCGCGGATTTTAGAATCGTATCGAGAAGGGCTTCTTCCCTGGTATGCAAAAGAAAATCGGATTCGTCTTCGAAAAGATCGAGGTCTTTCTGAATCAGATCCGCTTTTCTCGAAGCGCCCCAATAACGATACTGTTTTTGGGCGATCTTTAAGAGGTAGTTTCCGTATTGTTTTTTTCCTCTTGAAATTTCCCAGAAACCGGCGTGTTCGTTTATGATCGCTTTCCTTAGATCGTTCTCGGACTTGGAAAGGGAGGAAACCGACTTCTCATAAAATGATTCCGCTGTCTTTAAATCACCCTTAAATCTAGAATATTCCGCTTTTAGAATGTAATATCTCGTTACAAAATTGATCGGATAAACCTTGGCCCAGGTTTGAAAAAGAGAAACCGACCCTCTTATAAATAAACGATCGAGCCAGGAAATATTTTTTCCGTTTTCAAAGGAACGAATCAAAAGTAAGGACCGATAAAATCTATATTCGGAATAAATGAAGATCGTTCTCGAACGTTCCAAATCCTCTTTGAATTTCGAAAAGGTCCCCAGACCTTCTTCCCATTCTCCGTGAAGATAGGATTCTTTCCCCCGTAAAACAGCATACCAAGCGAAGGCCGTTCCGTTTCCGCAAGGAATTAGAATCTGATTCTCGAACGTTTCGATGGAAACTTCCTGATCCTTATAAATGACGCTCGGTTTTTCCGGTTCGGCCAAACTTCGAATAAAATAATCCGAACTCGCGAGTACCACGTAGATAATTTCGTAATTTAGGTTCTCACCTCGTTTTGAATCTTTGATTAGGACTTCGCGGTAACGTTCCGAATTCTCGGAATGATACAATTGATAGATCGAATGAGAGATTAAAGAGAAGGCCGCCCAGAGGTAGTCGCCGTATTGGATACTTTTTTGATAAGCCTCCTCCGCCAATGGTACAAGTTTGGAAAACGGATTCTGGAAATAATCGAGAAGCATGTTCTTTCCGAACAAAAATCTTCCTTTCAGACGATCGGAAGGATATATCTCTAAAATTCTTTCTCCTAATTTCCAGTAACGAAGCGAAGTCCGAAAGTTACCCGTAATCGCGAATACGAGCGAACCGAAACCGGCATAACCGAAAAAACTCACGGAGGAGTTTCCTTCTTTGAGAGTGATGTTCATCAGTTTTAGAAATAAGAAAACGAAAAGTTTACTATCGAAGTGTTTTCCATAATTCAACATGTTCGTAAGAATGTTGATCACCTCGATCTTATAGGGATCTTGATTCTTCTTCGCTTTTTCTAAAACTTCCGGACTACGTCCTCTTTGAAAAAAGATCATCTTCAAAAATTCAAAAAGAAGAATCGCAATTCCAGGTCTTTCCGGAAATGCTTCTCCCATGGACTGAAGAGCCTTGATTCCGACCTTGTATGCGCCTTCCAAATCGTTCTTGATGTTCATGACTTCCAATTGCATCAGTCGAACGTCCGCGATTTCGATTCGATCGTCGAGATGATCCAATAAAACCTGTACGGCGTTTTCCGCTTCGGAGGTTTTGGAAAGGAAATAGGCGGATTCGGCGAGGGATTTATAGATTTGAACGGCCTGTTCTTTTCGATCTACCCAGGAGTCTTCCGTGATTTTCTTTTTAAGAATCGAAAATAGCGAATAAGCGGTGTTAAACGCCGCTGAAAGTTTGGCCGCGTTACCGGCGAGAAGAATATAACGTATGAAAAGATCGATTTCCTCTTTTGTTCCGAGGAGTCTTTGAGCTCGAATCAAATGGTTCGCTATTTCCGGAATCCTTTCCTGTTTAGGAGAATTTCGATCCGTCTCGATCAGAATCATCGCTAAACTCTTATGGATTTCTGCCCGATCTTCGGACGCGATCGATTCGCTGATCACTTGATTGATCTTATCATGCGAAAAACGGAATGTGATTCCTTCAAATATAGAATCCTGCATTCTTTCTTCTTCGGTTCCGTTTTTTAAAATTTGAAGAATCGGATACAGACTAACTTGGGATTCCTGAAAGATGATGATTCCTTGTTTGATACATTCTCGAATACCGCTTTCGATAATTTCCGGCGTCTTTTGAAAGTAATGGGAGAGGGTGCCTAGGTCAAAAAGGCCTCCGATACAAGCCGCGACCTGTAAGAATCTCTGAGTTTCTTCGGGAAGTCTTTTGATTTCATCTGTGAGAAGATCTAGGACATTTTCCGTGACCGTTTTCTTTATGATTTGATCCCAATCCAAATTCCAGATGCCGGAGGCCTTCTCATACTGAATAAAAGATTCCGTATACAAGGTATAAAAAAACTGATTGAGAAAGAATGGATTTCCGTTCGTCTTTTGATAAAGGATATCCGTTAACTTTTCGTTGTCTTCCGACTTCAGATCTAAACTATCGGACACGAAGTTCTGAATCATCCTTCGATCGAGCGGTTTTAAGGAAATCTCCTGTAACAAAATTTCAGAACTGAGCAGTTTGTTCCTGAATTGATCGAGAAATTCCGAATTCTCCTCTTCGTTTCTGCAGATAAAAACGAAAAGTATTCCCTCCCAATCCGTTTGTCTCGAGAAGAATTCGATCAGCGCAATGGAAGCCGGATCGGCCCATTGAATATCATCTAACACGAGTAATGCGGGACTTCTTCGATTAAAACAAATCGAAAGAAATCGAAGAATCACGATAAATAGGAATTGATCGTCCTTTTGGCTCGGAATCTCCGTAGGCTCCGGTGTGATCCCGATTAAGCTCCTAATTTCGGGGATGAGTTGGACGAGGAGATGTATGTTCTCTCCAAGCGTTTCCCTCATGGCCGCTCTTAAACTTTGGATTTCATATTCGGACCGAGTCAGGAGATGATTGGAAAGTTCCACAAGGATTTGTCTGAGTGCGTAATAGGGGATTTCCTTTTTATCCTCGTCGAACTTTCCTTTGAAAATTCTCAACGCATTGAATTCCGTCGAAAAAATAGAGTCCATCACAAGGGAGGTTTTTCCGGTTCCGGATTTTCCTTTGATGAGAATCGACGCTCTTACGCCTGCGTAGATCGATGCGATCGAATCTTCGATGATTTTTTTTTCTTTGTCTCTTCCGTATAATTTTTCGGTGATTCGGAATTTATCCTTCTTTTCCGTTGATGCCGGGAAAAATTCCAGGATGCTCTGACCGGAACGGATCGAGTCGAATAATATTTTGAGATCGTTGGACAGCGTTTCTAGAGCGAAGTATCGTTCTTCAGGCATTTTCGAAAGAAGTTTCATAACAAGATTCGAAATCTGAATCGGAATTTCCTTTTTTCGTTTATGCAATGGAACGGGCATTCTCGCTATATGAGAATGGATGATCTCGAGAGGATCGTTTGACTCGAACGGAGGTTGGCCTACGAGCATCTGATAAAAAAGTGCCCCTAAGGAATATCCGTCCGAACGAAAGTCTACGGTCCGATTCATCCTTCCCGTTCGTTCCGGAGAACAATAAGCGAGTAACGTAGGAGAGATTTGAAGAGGCGCGAGCGTTCCTTTTTCTCCGATGAGAAGCGAGGAAGAACCGAGCCAGGCGAGTTTTGATTTTCCAGAATCCGGATCGTAAAAAAAGGAATTCGGGCTGATCTGATTGTGGAGAATTCCCTTCGAATGAAGCGCGATTAGATTTTCAGTGATCGAATGTGCGATCTGAAGAAACTCTTGAATCGGAAGAAAGTCCACCTTTTTGAGATGTTCACCTAACAAGGAAGATTCGATATTTTCATAGACAAGGCAAAACTTGTCCTGGATTCTTAGAAGCCTTTGCGGTTTCAGAATCTGTTCGTTATCGACTAATTTTCCGATTTCGTATTCGTTCAGAAAGTAGAACGAATCTTCTTCCCGAATTCTTTCCTTCTGAATCCGGAGGATTTTTGTTTCGGATTCTTCCTCCAGAACGCCTCGATAAACGGTGGAAACATGGTCTTCCAGTAACAATTCCCGTATCCGGAAAGATGAAGACTTCGATTCCGTGCGAAAAGACATTTCTTACGTTCTTCGTTTGGAAAATAGATAAACGTAATATGCGTCCGCGATAAAAACCAATACGCCCAGACAAAGAACAAAGTATTCCTTCGGAAAATAGAGAAACAAAAACACGGTGAAAAATACGGTTCCTAAAAACTTACACCAGGCGATCGGATAGGAGAACAATTTGGAATTCCCCATGCTCAAGAATAACACCGGATACAATCCTGAGATAAACAGATTGAGAATGTAGGCCGAGTTCGATCCAGTAAATAGGTCGTATCGATTGATATAGTAGGTGTAGATCAAGGCGCCCCAGGAGATCAATAATACGAAGAGTAAAATTCTATATTCTAATATACTGATGGATATTTTAAATTGTTTTTGTCCGAACCGGATCACATTGATAAAGATAAAAATATCCAGAATAAAGGCGATCTTATAACCCCAGTTGAGAAGGACTCCCATATCTTCTTGGATGACGAATCCCCAAAGAAATTCCCAGATTATATTTCCGCAGGCGATAAAGACCGGCATTTCTATAAATTGTTTTCGATTAGAGTCGGCGATCAAGGCGTAGTAAACATATGCCCAAAGAATCACTCCTAAAAATAGAAAGAAATTTTCGAGAGGAGTGAATTTTCCAAGATAAGCCGGGTCGGTAATTATTTTTTGCCAGAATTCCATAATCGTTATACTCCCCAGTTTCCCTTCAGAGAAGGGGGAATTTCGAATTTTGCCTTTTTACCTTTATAGTAAAAATGATCCATCCCGAGGATAAGTTTGGATGAAAAATGGGAAACAAGTTTTTGAAAATGATCGTTTTTGCTCAGAGTCTTATCAAAATCTAACATAATTTTTTCAAGAATCTCCCCTAAGATTTCCTTCTCTTCCCAAGGTAATCCGAGAACGAGACAATTCTCCTTTCCTAGATAACTCTGAAGAAAATACAGTGGAACACCGTCCAATAAATTTCCAGGTAGCATATATTCCATAAAATCTAACAGCGATTTGGCAAGAATTTTCCCGCCTTCGGAAGATCTTCTCTGTTCTTGAAAGATCGATAGGCCAATCGCATAGGCATCCTCATATTTTTCGGGAGAGAGTTCCGGAAGAACGCCTAAGATATGTCCCACAACTCTCCAAAGATGAATGAACGCATTCTTTTCATCGGAGGAAAGAGAGATTCCGGAGAAAGACAATCCTTCTACGATCAAACTCGAAAACGCTTGTAAGGTCCCAGCCATGTCTTCTTGATTGATCGGTTCTCCCCATTCTAAATTCCATTGTCCCGATTGTTTTATAAAATGTCGAATGGACGCGTGCATGAGTCTTACTTTCTGTGCGACCAGGATTCCGTCTCCTTGCGCAGAAAGACCTCCTCCTTGCATGACGGAAACCACGAACTGAGTCGTTTCCATCAATCTACGATAGACCTTATCCGTAGATCCGTTCTGTTCCACCAATCTTCCGGTATGAACGAGTACTTCGGCCCCGTTGCCGCAGGTATAACTCATAGGCAGGGACTTACAACAAAGGATCATAAGAATCTGGGGTCCAAAGGAAGTGAAAATTCTTTCCGCAATTTCGATCTTTTTCCAGTCGGTCCACTCCGGTAACCGACTCGTTCTCTCGAAGTAATCTTTGAAATACTCCGGTAGTTCGGAAGGGAGCGGGGCGAAGTTTTTTGTAAGCGTATTGAACAGCATTAAGCTTTTGAGTTTTTCTTGTTCTCCGGATCGAAAGTAGTCCTCTATGATCTGATCTGCGTAAGGATCGGTCATAGTTCTGTATTTTGTAAAATTTTGCATTGAACTTTCCTTATTTGAGTCACATAGTTTCCACAGAGCGGGAAGGGTGAAAAGAAAAATAACTTTCCAGAATTCTAAAATGATAAAGAGTTACCCAATGCAAAAAGCGAAAAAAATTGATTTCCGGAAACATTCAAAAATCCTTCTTTTCGTATGTATCGTTTTCCTGATGGGATTTTCTTCCCTGTTTGGGGTCGGTTTATTCCAACCTTCGCATAATACGCGCTATGCGGGAATGGGTGGTGTAAATCTCGCGATCGGCGGTTCTCCTATGGATATCGCCACCAATCCGGCGAATCTAACAAAAAGTCCAAAGGGCGGCCTGGAATTCGGAATCGGACTTCCGTATATTCGCTCCACGTATAAGGATCAACTCGTCGATCCAAATCCGGATTACGCCTATAATAATTCTCAAAATTATAATATTCTTGCACCTTTGCCTTATTTCGGATGGAACGTCCCGATCACCAATCGTTTGCATTACGGTGTGGGAGTATACATTCCGGGAGGAGGAAACGGACAAGTTGACGGGATTCTTCGGGTGACGCCTAACGGACAATCGTTTCGAGATTGGTCCGGACTCGATATTCCCGGACCAATCGGGGACAGTAAGAAGATCAAAGAAGACCTTCTTACCACATTCTACGTCGTGAAGATGACCAACGCGTTGGCATATCAATTCGGAAATTTATCCGTGGGACTCGGAATAGAGGCGATCTATTCCAAACAGATCGCCTATCAACGATTTTACGATATTACACACACAGTGGAAGTGCCCGGACAAGGTTTCGATTATCGAAGCAGAAACGCCTATTCGATGGGAGCGATCTTCGGACTTACCTATGCATTCACTGATTGGTTTAAGGTAGCTTATTCTTACCAAGCTCGGAATATTCTTCCACTCGACGGTGGGATGCAAATCGGTATCGGAGATGCAAACAACTATAGAAGGACCGGTGTTTCCGCCACCTTCAATCTTCCTGAAAAACACGGAGTTGGATTTTCTTTTGGCGGTGAGAACTTTCGTGTTGGAATCGATTTTCTCTATTACAACTACAATTCTTACAATCAAACCTTCAAACAAACTTTGGAAGATTCTTGGTTTCCTACCGCATTCGGAAAAACGAATACGATCTCGCAAAACATCGCTTATCACGACTCTTGGGCCGGAGCGATCGGCGTGGAATATAAGACCGATTCTTTTGCGTATCGATCCGGTTATCGTTACAATACGGGAGTGGTTCGATCCGAAGGGATGAGCGCTTTACAAGCGGGAATCATGGTTCAGCAACTAGCGACTCTCGGAATCAGTTTTCTCTCCGGAAACTGGAGTTTCGATTTTGCGGTGAACTATCTCTTTTCCAGAAAGATCGAAGCTTCTCAAGGAAACGATTGGGCGGTTTTGCATTCGGTGTTTAATGCGAACGACATCCGCGTTTTGAATTATACACAATCTTTGCAGTCCGATGTTCCGGCCCTTTTGTTCGGAGCTTCGTATCGATTTCAATGAGAAGGATTTTTGTTCCTTCTTCTCTTGTTGACTTGGTAAGAGGAAAAGAGTTTTCTATCCGTCAATGGCATCGCTTGATTGGGAAACGATTCGATATCCGGTTTTATTGACATTAAGCGTAAGTGCTCTTTCCACATTGATTGCGACCGTCTTCGGAGTGTTTTGCGCGTACACTTTGTTTAAAACAAAATTTTTCGGAAAAGAGTTGGTGGATTCCATTCTTACACTTCCGCTCGTTTTACCACCCACCGTTCTCGGATACTATCTATTGATTCTTCTGGGAAGAAACGGATTCATTGGATCTCTTCTTTCCGATTTATTTCACTTTAGCGTTTTGTTTCATTGGTCCGGGGCAGTGATCGCCTCGATTTTAGTTTCCTTTCCTTTGGTTTATCGTTCGGCGAAAGCCGCTTTAGAAGAAGTGGATTCCGATATGGAGGACACTGCGAAAACTTTGGGTAAAGGGAATTTTACGATCTTCTGGGAAATTCTTCTTCCTCTTTCTTGGAGGGGAATTCTTGCCGGAGCGATGCTTGCCTACGCAAGAGGAATGGGAGAATTCGGTGCGACGCTGATGATCGCCGGCAATATTCCGGAAAGGACGCAGACCCTTTCCCTGGCGATCTACGACGCCGTACAATCCGGAAACGATGCCCTCGCGTTCAATCTCGTCGTTTTGACTTCGATTCTTTCCGTTTTGATTTTAACCGTTTCTACAAAACTTTTCAAAAAATCCCATTGGTAGTATATTAATAAAAAAGAATATGCGTAAAATTAGATTCATTTTTTTGTTTTCGGTCTTTTTCTTCTTTTCTCCCGTTTTTGGAGAAGAGAAAAAACAACTCATCATATCCGCGGCTTCCAGTCTGACGCAAGCATTTACGGAAATCGGTAAAGAGTTTGATAAGAAGTATTCGGTGAAAGTGGTTTTTAATTTTGCAGGCTCGGGTGTTCTGCTTCAACAAATTGAGAACGGTGCGCCCGCCGATATTTTTGCATCTGCCGATCAGGAGACCGTGGAAAGAGGGTTGGAGAAGGAGCTTTTTGATCCGAAATCTCGGAAGAATTTTATGAAAAATAAATTGGTTCTCATCGTTCCCTCTGACGGACTCTCGAAAATTCGAAACCTTTCTCAACTCAAAGAAGATTCGATTCAAAGAATTGCGATTGGAAATTCTTCTACGGTGCCGGCGGGTCGATATGCTAAGGAAGTTCTGGAAAAAGAAGGAATCTATCAAGTTCTGGAGAATAAATTCATACCGGGCGAGAACGTTAGGCAGGTATTGGACTACGTCGCGAGAGGCGAGGTGGACGCGGGCTTTGTATATAAGACCGACGCGATGTTGATGAAAGACAAAGTTCGGATTGCGATCGAAGATCTAAAGACAAAGTCGATTCTCTATCCGATCGTTATCGTTTCTAAAACGACATCGCCGAAGGAATCCCAACTTTTTTTGGAGTTCCTATCCTCACCGGAAGCACGAACGATCTTTGAAAAATTCCACTTTGAAAGAATTGGATCCAACCACGAATCTCTTTCGAAATAAGGAATTCGCTTTGAAAGGAATCATAGAAGATCCTTAACTCGAAAACGAATGAAAGCGCCCCGAAAAAACCGGAACGCGATCAAAACACACGGATATATAAATCGGAATGTCCCTCGAAATAAAGATTCAAAAAACGTTACGTGATGGAACAAGGACGTTCTTTCTCGATCTGAATTTCTCTTTTGAAAGGGATTTTCTATTGATCTACGGTCCTTCCGGTGCGGGTAAAACTTTGACTCTCAAGACGATTGCTGGTTTGATTCGTCCGGATCTCGGAAGAATTTCGTTTCACAAAGACGTATTTTTCGACGCTGGTACGAAAGTGGATCTCCCTGCGCAAAAACGAAAGATAGGTTATCTTCCCCAAGGTTATTCTCTTTTTCCTCACCTTTCGGTAAGAAAGAATATAGAATTCCCGTTAAAAAACGGTTTTCCGGGTCGTTTGAAGCAAGACGATCAAAAAAGAATCGAGGAAATATTAGAATTATTTGAAATACGAAATCTATCGGAAAGTTATCCCAAAAATCTTTCCGGTGGACAAAAACAAAGGGTGGCCTTGGCGAGGGCGCTCGTAAAACGACCTGACATTCTTCTTTTGGACGAACCCTTTGCCGCCCTCAATTCCGAGTTGAAAGATAGGATGAGAAAGGAATTGAAGGTAATCCAAAAAATCCATCAAATCCCGGTCTTGATCGTTTCTCACGATCGCAATGACGCCTCCTTTTTTTCCGGAGAAATGCTGACCATGGAAAACGGTTCTATATTCAAAAAAACGAATTCTTTGAGAGAAAAAGCGATAAAAGGAAAAAAAAGAGTTTAGGAATCGAAGTCATCGATGATCCAAAATCGGAATTTGGAACGTGATTCATTTCTTTCACAATCTTCCACGTTCTCCGGGTTATGGAGAATCGCCCCGAATGATACGTTCGCTTTGTCTCCTGATAAAAAACATTTTCTCAGGAAAGGCATTGCGGCAACGGAAATAGGGAACGTTCGCCTGCGTTTTAGATCGTATAATCTTCTACGTAAACCTTGATCTTTCTAAAACGAATATGAACCGTTTCTCCCGGAAGTAAGTTAAGATTTTGAAACTCGGTCGAGTTGAGCTGAGATTCCAGGATTGCACCCGTATCCAAACGTTTGAGATCGACTTTTACGATTCTTCCCGTCGAATGAATGTATTGAATCTCGGCCGGAATCGTTTGTGCCGGAATCGGCTCTCTTAAAATTTCTACGTCATACGGACGCACATAACCGACGGCGTTCGCGTTTTCCACTTCCGCGTGTTCGGGAGCGTCTACTTTGATCTCGCCTAATTGTGTTTGCCCGCCTTGGACTCTTCCATGGAAAAGATTCACGTCTCCCAGGAAGTGAAATACGAAGGAGTTTTTCGGATGATTGTAGACTTCGTCCGGAGTTCCCACTTGTTCGATCTTTCCGGAACGTAAAATGACGACCTTATCCGAAACTTCAAGCGCCTCTTCCTGATCGTGAGTTACAAACACACTCGTGATGTGGATCTCATCATGAAGACGTCTGAGCCAACTTCTGAGTTCCTTTCTTACTTTTGCGTCCAGCGCACCGAACGGTTCGTCTAACAGCAAAAAACGAGGCTCGATCGCGAGAGCTCTTGCGAGTGCAATCCTTTGCCTTTGTCCTCCGGACAATTCGGCCGGATAACGGTTGTGAAAATTCTCCAATTGAACGAGTTTCAAAAGGCTCATCACCTTTTCTCTGATCGTTTCTTTGCTCGGTCTTTCCGATCGTTTTCTGACCTCGAGACCAAAAGCGATATTTTCAAAAATCGTCATATGGCGAAAGAGGGCATAGTGTTGAAAAACGAAACCGACTCCTCTGTCCTTCGCGTTCTTTTTCCCGACTTCCTTTCCTTCGAAGATTACTTCTCCCGAATCGGCGTCTTCCAATCCCGCGATGATTCTTAAAAGAGTTGTTTTACCGGAACCGGAAGGTCCTAAAAGTGCGACCAATTCTCCGGAAGGAACATCCAAGGATAAATTGTCTATGGCGGTAAAATTTCCGAATCGTTTAACGATATTCTTAACTTCGATTCCCATCATTATGCCTCCTCTTGGAGCAGTGCTTCTTTTTTTGTGACCTTGATTTTTCTTTCCAAGATTTGTTTTGCTACGAGCGTAATTAAGGATAAAAACACAAGTAAGGACGCGGCGGAAAAGGCGGCGACCGAGTTATATTCGTTGTAAAGAACTTCGATCTGCAAGGGTAAGGTGTTCGTTTGTCCTCTGATATGACCGGAAAGAACGGAGACGGCTCCGAATTCTCCCATTGCTCTCGCGTTACAAAGGATGATTCCGTATAACAACCCGTATTTGATTCCAGGAACTACGATTTTAAAAAAGACCTTGAGAGTGGAAGCGCCGAGTAAGAGTCCCGCTTCTTCCTCTTCTACTCCTTGTGACTCAAGGATCGGGATCAGTTCCCTTGTCACGAAAGGAAGTGTGATGAATACCGTCGCCAGTACGAGCCCGGGAGTATTGAAAACGATCTTGAGATCCATTTTTTCAAGCCAAGGTCCGAACCATCCTTGTCTTCCAAAAAGAAGAATAAAAATCAGACCGGAGATAACCGGTGAAACGGAAAACGGCGAGTCGATGATCGTCAATAACCAACTCTTCCCAGGAAAATCGAATCTCGTCACCGCGAAAGAGGAAACGATTCCGAAGACCGTATTCAAAGGAACCGCGATCGCGACTACGAGTAGTGTGAGTTTAAAAGCGGAGATCGTATCGGGTTCTTGGATTCCTTCCAAATACGCGGCGAGTCCCTTTGAAAATGCTTCGTGAAACACTGTGTAAATAGGAAGTAAAAGAATCAAACCGGTGAATATAAAAACCAAGCCGATCAGAATGCTACGAGCCAATAAGGATTCCTGTCTCATCCCTTTCTCCTTGCGGATATCGTCTGAAGAATATTAATACCTAATAATATACTAAAAGAGATCACCAGCATAATGAATGCGATTCCCGTCGCTTCCTCGTATTCGTATTGTTCGAGTTTGGTGACGATCAATAAAGGAAGAATCTCCGTTTTACCGGGAAGATTTCCGGAAATAAAAACGACGGACCCGTATTCTCCGATTCCTCTTGCAAACGCCATCGCGGCGCCGGTCACCAAAGGAGGAATGAGTTCCGGAAAGATGATTCTTCTAAAAATTTGCCAGCGATTTGCACCGAGGCAATAAGCGGATTCTTCCAATTCCTTTGGAAATTCTTCCAAGACCGGTTGAACCGTTCTTACCACAAAGGGGAAGCCGATAAATATGAGCGCGATCACGATTCCAATCGGAGTATATGCAATTTTGATTCCGTATGGATCCAGGAGTTTTCCTATGATTCCATTCTTCGTGTAAATGGTGGTTAACGCGATTCCCGCTACCGCAGTCGGCAAAGTAAAAGGAAGGTCGACTAATGAATCCAAAAGCGACTTTCCGGGAAACTCGTATCGAACTAAAACCCAAGCAAATAGAAATCCGAGGAATAAATTTACGAAGGCCGCGATCGCTCCCGCGCCAAAACTCAAGTAAAGTGCGGATAAAATTCTTTCGTTTGTAAGAAGTTTCCAAAAACCGCTCCAACCGATTCCCGTACTTTTTAGAAAGAGGGCGCCTAACGGAATAATGACTAACAAACTCAAGTAGGTTACGGTAAGTCCTAGGCTGATTCCAAAGGCGGACTTTCCATAGGGTTTGGTTCTAACGTTCAGGATGGACACTTTTTCGTTTTCTCTTTTGCGACTTTTGTTTGAATTTATTTCGAGTAAACCTGATCGAAAATTCCGCCTTCTGCGAAATGTTTTTCTTGGGCTTTTTTCCAAGAGCCTTCGACGTCTCTGATCGTAAACAGTTTCAAATTTTTGAATATGTTTTTATACTTCGTCAAAATCTTCGAGTCCGTAGGGCGATAGTAGTTTTTTGCGATGATCTCTTGTCCTTCGGGAGTGTATAAGAATTTTAGATAACTCTCGGATACTTTGAGGGTTCCGTGTTTTTCGGCGTTCTTCGTGACGACGGCTACGGACGGTTCGGCGAGAATGCTCACCGAGGGAAAGACGATTTCCACTTGAGAGTTCGGTTGGTTTGCCGTTTCTTTGAGTGCGAGATGCGCTTCGTTTTCCCAGGAGATCAAAACGTCTCCGATTCCTCTTTGAACAAATGTGGTCAGAGAACCTCTCGCTCCCGAATCCAATACAAGAACATTCTTATAGAGATTTTTAACGAATTCCTTTGCCTTTTCTTCCGAGCCGTATTTTCCCTTGGCAAAACCCCAAGCCGCAAGGTAGTTCCATCTCGCGCCGCCTCCGGTTTTCGGATTTGGAGTCACGACTCCGATTCCCGGTTTTATCAAATCGTCCCAATCTTTGATTCCTTTCGGATTTCCTTTTCTTACGAGGAGAACGATTGCGGAAGTGTAAGGAGAACTTTGGTGGGGGAGAAGATTCTCCCATTCAGTGGAAAGAAGTTTTGATTTTTCCGCGATCGCTTCGATATCCTGGGCGAGTGCGAGAGTGACAACGTCGGCTTCGAGTCCGTCGATCACGGCTCTGGCTTGTTTTCCGCTTCCCCCGTGCGATTGATTGATGATCAATTCTTCTCCGGTTTGTTTTTTCCAATGAGCGATAAAGAGTTTATTGATTTGAGCATAAAGTTCGCGAGTCGGATCGTAGGAAACATTCAAAAGTTTTGTCTGGGAAAAGAGGGGAAAAGAACCCGTAAACAGAAGAATTAGGATTAAGGTGAGTTTGGCGAATATTGAGTTCATTCCGATCGTTCCTGGACTATTTTCTACAACAAAGTGAACAAATATCTAATAAATTAGATATTTGGATCCAATAAATATAAAGCTCGCTTGGAAGTAAAGAATTTTGTATTCTCTTTGGACTTTTTGCCGCTCGAGCTTTTTCCGGATTGCTTCCTTTCAAAATACGAAAGAGCGATTCGAACCAAAGAAGATGAACTCAATTTATAAACTGAGTTCATCTTAAGAATGGCGCGATTATTTTACGTAGAGCTGATCGAAGGAGGCTCCATCGGCAAAATGATCTTTTTGAGCTTTATGCCATCCGCCGAAATGTCCTTCCACCGTGATCAAATCCAATTTTGGAAATTTGGATTCGTATTTTTTTAATACGGCAGGGCTTCTCGGGCGATATCCGTGTTTTGCAATGATTTCTTGAGCGGCTTCGGAGTAGAGAGATTTCAAATACGCTTTTGCCGTTTCCAAGGTTCCGTGTTTCTCCGCGTTCTTTTCTACGATCGCAACGGGAGGTTCCGCGAGAATGCTTAAGGAGGGAAACACTACTTCGTATTTATCCTTTCCAAATTCTTCCAAGATCAAAAAGGATTCGTTTTCCCATGCGATCAACACGTCGCCGATTCCGTTTTGTGCGAAGGTATTACTTGAGCCACGGGCGCCTGAATCCAATACCGGAACATTCTTAAATAACGTTTTTATAAAGTCCTGAACCTTAGCATTGTCGTTGTTGAATTTTTTCTGAGCGAAAGCCCAAGCCGCAAGATAATTCCATCTCGCACCACCGCTCGTTTTCGGATTCGGAGTGATCACTCCGACCTTCGGTTTAACGAGATCATCCCAATCTTTGATATTCTTCGGATTTCCTTTTCGGACCACGAAGACGATCGTGGAAGTATAAGGTGTGCTATTATTGGGAAGGCTCTTCAGCCAGTCTCTCGCGATCAGACCTTTGGAAGCAATGATATCGATATCATACGCGAGTGCCAGGGTCACGATATCCGCTTCGAGTCCGTCGATTACGGATCTTGCTTGTTTTCCGCTTCCGCCGTGTGATTGATTGATACGAACGTCGTCTCCGGTTTTCGATTTCCAGTAATTGGCGAACAGTTTGTTATACTCAGCGTATAACTCCCTGGTCGGATCGTACGAAACGTTGAGTAGAGTTACGTCTTTTGCCGAGAGATTCATGTTCCCGATGGTCCAGAAGAATGTGACCGCCGCGATTTTAAAAATTTTTGTTTTCATCGTTTTATTCCTAACATCTAATTTTGAATTACATTGCGAATTGGACAAAGAGAAAGAAGCTGTATGACTTTCCGTCCAGAGTGTATCGATCGTTTACGTTCGCCGCCCATGGGTTCACTCTTGCGTTTCGAACCGAATCACCCGCAAGCAGATAAGAACCTCCTGTCCAGATCGAGACGTAATCTTTGAGATAGTATTGATAGATAACGTCGAACTCGTAGAAAAGGCGTTTGCCTCCTCTTTCTCCCAGTTTATAACCGCCGAACGCCGAACCCGTAGCGTTTTCAGTCGTAAGCCCCGTGTTAGGCGATCCACCGGAAGAATACCACGCGTCGTTTTCGGAGGCTTTTTGAACGTCGTAGGCGACGAAGATAAATCTTCCGTAGTTCGCGGAGTTATACATCAAGTGAATCGATTTGGTTCGGGTGTTCGACCAGAAGGTCGCGTTTACGATCCCGTTTCCGGAATCGAAGTAGGGAAAACCGCCGGATCTTGTCGCAAAGGATGCATCATAGGTCGCAACCTTATTGTCCGTTCTGTTCGGATCTCCGGAGGCGATCGAATATTGAATCCCGACTCGGAAACGATCAAAAAAAGTATAACCGGTCTGAGCGATAAAATACTTTGCGTCGTATTGGACGTTCTCGGTATAAATTCTCGCAGAATTCGTTTTACCGTCGACGGTTTGTTTGAGTGGATCCCAACCTGCATTCACTCTTTGTCCGTTGAAGCCGTATTGCCACGAACCTTCCAAGGTCCAATCCCAAGATTTTGTTTTCGGTAATCGGTTGCTATCGGTTCTGTTTGTTAAACGAAATCCGACAGTATTCAGATCGTCTCTTTGTCTGGTTCTATCCAAACTGGAAGTGGGAGTGGCACCTTGTTCCCATTTTTTATCGATATTGAAGTAGTAGAAATCCACGAGAAAGTCTTCAAACTTTAGTGTGTTGTATAAACCGGAAAGATACGTATCATTGACGGTTCCTCTTTTGACGCCGTTCGCAGTATTGTTACCGCTTCCCGCGTTCGAGTCTTCCGCGATGATGGAAGTAAATGCTTCCGAGTTGAAATATTTGGAATTGTATTTTACCCTCGCGCCGTCGAAGGAGTTACCCGTTTGACCGTCGTTTCTTCCTCCGATATATCTGTTGTCACCGAAGCCGAAGATCTGTCTTCCGATGTAAACTTCGAATCCTTCCGCGAAGTTTTTCAGTTGAATGAATCCTTCTCTGAGGTCCGTGTTATTTTTAACGCTTACGGAGTTGGTTGCAGTGGGAGCGGAGCTCAATTCCACTCCGGCCGAGTTCGAAAGACCGAGATAACCTAACTGCCCGTCTTTACGCGATTGTTCTCCCCCGAAAACGCGAACGTCCTGAATCGTCACCTTTGCCGCGACGTAAGGGCTCGGATCGATGATAAACGAAACCTGAGAATTCTGCGTCGCAAAATTACGATCGTCCTGAGTTCGCTTATCAAAATCCGCGTTGTGGCTGTAATCAAAACGAGGACGAACCTGAAAGCCTACACGAAAGATATCACCGAACCAGAGGCGATCGACCTTTCGAACCGCGTCCTGGTGTTCCGGAGAAAGGAGCATCGATTTCATAAATTCTCCGGGTAGTTTACCCTTATAAGGGCTCTTGTACGGTTCTTCTTTTGCGAGCTCTTGTTGGATTTCAGGAATTCCTTTCCCGTCGTTCGGTTGTTCTTCGTATTTCACGTCCGACGGAGGATCCAAATTTAGAATTGGAGCGGATTCTGAAGGTTTAGTTTTTTTTGTATCTTGAGAGAATAGGCCAAATGTAAGAGTACAAATGAAAAAAACTCCCGTAATTATTTTAGTCATCGTATGTTTCACTCAAATCCCTCCTTGAGAAATTTTTAACCAGGGAAGGCCGGTCCCCTGCTATAGTCAACAAGTAATTCGTTATATTGGATATATTGATTCAAAAAAATCAAAAATGTTTGTTTTATGAGTGAAAATTCTGGGAAAAAGGATGATTTCTGGATAAAACGGATGCAAGTGGAATACGAAAGTTCTTTGTGGGAACTCTCACTTTTTGTTCCAAGAAGAGCATCGTTTCGAAATAAGAAATTTATAAGATGAGAATCTGTTTCTCAAATCGGAACGATCGAGCGAAAGAAGAAGATTTTTGGACAACATATCATTTCTTAAAACCTAGATAAAAAGAATTTGAACAGTTTGCAAATCTTGGAAAGATATTTCCTCAATGCTCGATAAGAATGCGCACTCTGGAATTCCTATTCTTCCGATTTGGGCGCTCCGTTTCTGGAAATACTCTCGTATCCTCCTTTGTTTTTGGATTCTTCTGATTCTTAGCTCCTCTTGTTCGCGTCCGGAAATACCGCAGGGTAAGTCGGGAATTTTAGACGCTTCCTCATGGGACTTTCAAAAAGAAGGAAGTTTAACTCTTCGCGGGGAGTGGATGTTTTATTGGGGCGGATGGAAATATCTTCCTCATGAAATGATGGAAACGAAGCCTTTACCATCCGGAGAGATTGTTTACGTTCCGTCGACATGGAACGGTGGTTCTCGGACGGGAAAGGGATTCGGCACCTATGTTCTTGAAGTTCGGCTCCCGTCTCGAAATCAAAAACTCGGTTTGATTCTTCCCGACCAGAGTTCTTCCTATGAACTTTTTTTAAACGGAAAACCCGTTCTAACTTCGGGAAAGATTATCCGGAAGGAAGACCAAAGCCCAAAGGAAGTGGAAGAGGGAATCCGACCTTTGTTTTTTGAGTTCGAATCTTCCGGGGAAAAACTGGAAATCGCATTACAAATCGCGAATGAAGATTTGCGTCTCGGAGGTTTTTGGTCCCCGATCATCTTAGGAGAATCGGATTCTCTACGCGGAGAATGGAATCGAACTCTCCGATTGGATTCCTTTTTGGTGGGAGGATTGTTTATCATGACCTTCCTTCACCTTTCGTTTTTTATCGTGCGAAAAAAAGAAACTCCGTCGCTCTACTTCGGTCTTTTTTGTCTGTTGATGGGTTTTCGGAGCTTATTTCCGGGAAGTAGATTGATTCTTGAATATACAAATATTCTAAATTATGAAAACGTAACTAGAGTAGAATATTTGACTTTCTATTTTTCGGTTCCGGTTTTTTTAAATTATATTCTTTCTCTTTATCCAAGGGATTTAAAAAGAATTTTTGTCGATCTTCTTTGGTGGATTTCCGTCGTAGCGTCGGCGATCGTTTTGTTTTTCCCGATGAAAGTGTTTACATACACGATTCCGATTTATTATCTTAACGCATTTTTTGCTGGAAGTCTCGGCCTTTTTACACTGATTCGAGCCGTTAGGAGAAAGAGGGAAGGCGCGATCATACTTTTGACCGGATTCTTATTTATCTACCTCGCGATGATCAACGATTTGTTGTATGTAAGTTATTTTTTGGAAACCGGATATTATAGTTCGATCGGAACCTTCGTATTTTTGGCCGCGCAATCGGTTTCTCTTTCCGTGCGAAATTCTAAAAACATGCAGAGGCTTTTTGATCTTTCGAGAAACCTTGAGAAAAAAGTAGAGGAAAGAACGTATCGACTGAAATTAGCGCTTCGTTCGATTCAAGAAGATTTGAATATGGCCGCGAAGATTCAAACGGACTTTTTAGAAATTCCGGAGAAATCTTTTTTAGAAGAAGAAGGGATTCGTTTGAAGACATTCTATCAACCGATCTCGATCGTCGGAGGTGATTTTTATAATATTCGAAAGATCGGAGAACGTAAGATTCGAATCTTCCTTGCGGATGCGATCGGACACGGGATCCAAGCATCCCTGATCACGATGGTGATTCAAAGCGAATACGGCTCGCTTTCCGATATGAATCTTTCTCCAGGAGAAATGCTTACTAAACTTTCTAAAAAATTCGCATCCAGAATCGGAGACGTGAGTCCGTTTTTCTCCGCTCTGATTTTAGATTTAGATCTGAATTCAAATCGGATTCATTTTGCAAGTTCTGGAAATCCGGCTTGTATTTTGACCGGAGAAGGAAAGTCGAAGTCACTGCAACTCGTGGGTCCGTATGCGGGAATGGTACCGGAACACAATTATACCGAGTTATCTTTTGACCTACCGAGAGATTTTCGTTTGATTCTTTTTACGGATGGATTACCGGATCGTTTTTTGTTTTCCGGAGACGAACACGAATTCTTTTCAATCGAAGATTGGATTCGAAAAAGATCGGATCGAACCTTGGAAAGAGTTTGCGAAGAATTATTGAGCCTAGCGAATTCATTACCTTTACCCGACTATAAGAAAGACGATATCACTTTGATCGGAATCGAAAGATCGAATTTGGAATCGATGCGGTTTTTCGATTTATAGAAAAGGGTTCTCGAAAAAAATGGCAATACGCGGATTCGATTGGAATCGTACCAAGATTTTAGAATCCCAAGGAGTCTGATATGGCTTACAAACTCGACGGGGCGAAGTTCCCAACCTTAGAAGAATTGATTGCGGCCCTCTATCCTCTCTACGCCGATAAAATGTCCGAGGCGGATTTTAGAAAATACGTTCAAGAAAACGCAAAGCAGGAATAATTTCCGAGACTTCTTCCCGTTCTAAGGGAGGAAAGGCGCTCGTTCGTATCCGTTTTGCTTGTCAGGAAATCGGGTTTCGTAAGAATCATCCCATGCAAATCATCCCGGGGAAATGGAAAATTCCTCACGCGGCGAGAAAGCCGCTCGTATTTTTCCTAGTTCTACTCTTTCTTTCCATTCAGTTTCGATTTTTATTTTCTGATTCCGTTCCGGATTCCGTGTCCTTGCAGAATCAATATCTGATCGCACAGGACTACCAGATTCTTTTTAAGAATTTTTTATCCTCCGGTTACGATCGTTCTCTTCACGGAGGAAGTCCCACATTCTACTTTCAATCTCCGTTTTTCTTTTTTCTCGTTTCCTTTTTGCACACGTTTTTTCTTTTCTTTCTTCCGTTTAGCGTGGCTTTCAATCTCGGAATTCTTCTTACTCTCTTTTTGTTTTCGTATGCTTTTTTAAAACTCGGATTTCTTTTCCTCACCGAAACAAACCTCAGCCCTGGGAACGCGCTCCTCGCGATGACCGGTCTGATGTTTTATTTTTTATATCCGGGTGATCGAGTGGTCGGGGCCGGAGTTGTGGGAGTTTTTCAAAATTCCATCTCATCGGTGTTAGGTCTAGGTTTTGCAATTCTTGCGATCTACTATTTGGAAAAGTTTCGTTATACGGGGAAGGTTTCTTCTTTTGCAAAGAATCTGATCACCGGTTCGCTTGTGTTTTACACGCACTACGAGATGTCTCTTTTTTATGTGGTGTCTCTTGGAATCTATTTTCTTTTCTACAAAGACGAGTTTGAATTTTTAGAAATTCTTTTTATTTTTCTTTTGCCGGTCCTCTTCGCTTTGCCGGTTCTATGGAATTACTTCGCATACGTTCCTTTTCAGCAAAATCCGCCGGTTTCCTTTCCGATCAACGGACTTCTTTCGCTTTTGGGCGAGGAATTTTCGAGTTCGGTTGCAAGGCCGGAGAAGTTTTTGAACGTGTTTCGGCAGATCCTGATCGATCAATATTGGATCCATCTTTTGTTTCCGATCTTATTTGTTATCGGAATTCGTTTATTATTTATTCGAAAGTTACTTCCTCCGATTTCCAGATTTCTCATCTTCGGAACCTTGCTCTTTTATTGGATGGCAACGGATTCTTCGTTGTCTATGATTCTTCCTTGGTTGCACGTTAAGTGGTATACCGCTCTCAACGTTTCTCTCGTTTTTCTTACGTTTGCCGCACTCGTTACCGCAAGATTCTTTTTGAAAAATCTTCCGCCTGGAAGATGGAAACTCTGGACCGGTCTCATTCTTTTTTTCTTGGGAATGTATCGTTTTATCATTACGATCCCGGGTCCTTCCACCGGAATTGAAAGTCTTTCGAAAAGTCCTTCCTCCATCTGGAGTCAGAAAGAAGAATGGGGTCGAATTCTAAAAGATACCCCGTATTCTTCCCTTATCGCTTCCGAGGAAATTGCGGGAGGAAGTAACGCTACGGATTCCAGATGGGCTTCCGTTCTGATCAGACAATCCGTTAGACGAAACATCGTTTTGCAGAATCGTTTCGAAAATTCCATTCCTTCTTCTCCTGAAGAGATCATTCAACTTTTCCCGTCTCAAGGACCGAAGAATTCTTTAGTCACTTACGGAAAACGTTCCAATCTTCGTCCCGTTCCGGAACGGGAAAAACTTTCCGACTTGTTTCTGGGTCTTTTACGAGAAAGAGGTGTGACCCACTTGTTTTTGAAATCGGAGGCGCTCAATCAACTCGCTTCGAGTCATCCGGATTCTTTTACGGAGATCGCGAAGAAGGGAGAATGGATCCTTTGGAAATTGACCGTCGCCAAACCGGCGTTAGAACTTTTGTCCGCAAAACCCTGGGCGTTGTTGACCGACGAAGATGCGGGGCAGGACAAGAGAACTTCGATTCGTTCGGAAGATCTTTCGGAATTCGCTTTGCATTCTCTCTTTGCGTTTTCCATCACCTTGGTTCCGATCACTACCGAAGAATACAAAACGAATGAGAATTCTTTTTCCGTTGTTATTCCTTTGTCCCGTTTCAAAGAGGAACTTCAAAAACTCACCTCCTTAAAGGAAGAATCGGATTCGAAAAAAACGCCGAAAGGAAAGAAAGATAATGTGGATGAAAATTCTTCCGGAACGGAGATCCATCCTCTTTCTTGGGACGATTCTCAGATCGTTTGGGATCTTCCCGCGATCCAAGATAAAAATGGATGTTCTCCTGTATTGATTCGTTCCGGCTATTTTCCTCTTTGGAAATCGGAAAACGGAGAGAACGTTTTCAGAACTCTGGAAGGACAATTTTATGTTTGTTCAAAAGAGAAAAGGAATCGATTCGAATTTTATGATATTCGATCCTATTTGATCTCGCTCATTCAATTCCTTTTACCACTTTTGTTTTTTGGTGCGACCTTTTTGAATCGTAGGAAACTATCCAATTGATTTTTTCTTCCCCACGAACCGTTAATACGCCTTTTCGCAAAAGACAGATTTTTTCCAACTCGCTTCTGATCGCATTTTCGACCGCGATCCTTGGGATTCTTTTTTTCGGAAACCCGGAAACGCCCGTTTCGAAGATCGTCTTATCGGCGTTAGAGGGAGGTTTGATCGGAGGATTATGCGACTGGTTCGCGGTATGGAAAACCTATAAAGCAATCGAAGAGGATAGTTTTACCCTTGCCGGAGAGATCGGAAACTGGGTTGCGGGCGATCTTCTTCACCATGAAGTGATTCGTTCTCGAATTCGTATGGTTTTGGAAGACCCTACGACGAGGGACGACGTTCACGAAGTTCTTCTGGAGACGTTCGGAAACGAAACAAAGACAAAAGAAGTACTAAATCAACTCTTTGAAAGAGTGGAAGAGGACATCGTCGAATACATCGTACATTACCAATTTTCCGGAACCGATGTCGCTTTATTGAAAGAGTTAAACCGACAAAAAGAGATTATGGATACGATCAAACTTTTGATCGGAGAATCAATGATCCGAGTCGCGGATACGGACGAGTTCAGATCGTTACTCCAGGAAATATTAGGAAAAATGAATTTGGTGGCGCAGGTCGTTCTGAGCCTAGTGGTGGACTTCCCGAAAAAATTAAAAGAATATGGAAATCACGTAAAACAGGGTCTTGTCATCGAATCCAAAGACGAAAAGACGATCGAAAAACTCGTCAATTTGATGGCGGCTTCCACCGAAACCTATATTTCGTCTTGGAACGAACTACCGCTGGAACAAAGAGAGAAAGCGGTGCGTTCGTTGATGGGTTTTTTGAAAGATCAGGCGAGTCGTCTTTTGGGGACGTTAATCCAGACGCATCTTAAGGAGATCGGCGAAATCAGAACTCTACAGGAATATGCGCCGCTTCGTTCCGTTTTGGAATTTGTCGAAAAACGAATCGACGAAGGAGTTTCCGGTTATATCGGAAAACAAATCACGACTAGACTGCAAAGTCTGGATCCGAAGGATCTTCGAAAAAATTTAGAATGGAAGACGAGGAACGTTTTAGAGACGATTCGAATCAACGGAAGTATTTTAGGATTCTTCTTGGGCTGTGCGACGGGCTTGATTCGATTTTTCTTTTGAGGACGTTTTTTCTTTTCGAAGTCGATTGATCGCTTCGGTAAAATTCGAATTCTAATTCTTTCTTTATGTTCGGATTCCATAAAGAACGAAAGAAAGAAAAAGGAACCATTGATTTCAAAAACGGGTATGTCAACGCACCGAAGATATCTTTCGGAGTCTAATTCTTAGGAGATATATGGAAGCAGTATACCACGCGCAGGAAACAAGAGGAAAGGCAGATTTTGGTTGGCTGAAGAGCAGACATACTTTTAGCTTTAGTTCTTACTATGAGCCCAATCGAATTCAATTCGGTAAACTGAGGGTTCTGAATGACGACATCGTGATTGGAGGGAAGGGATTTCCTCCACATCCTCATGAAAATATGGAAATCGTTTCCATTCCTCTTTCCGGTAGCCTCGAACACCAAGACAGCGAAGGAAATCGTTCCGTTATACAAGCCGGGGAAGTTCAGATTATGTCTGCGGGAACCGGGATCGTTCATTCCGAATACAATGCGTCTCCTACGGAAGCTGTGAATTTTTTGCAGATATGGATTCTTCCTGACAAGACGGGAATTGCCCCGCGTTATGAGCAAAAGAAGTTTAACGTGGAAGATCGTCTGGGAAAATTTCAGACCGTGGTCTCTCCCGAAAAGGAAAGCGGGGGAGTTTGGATCAATCAGAATGTCATATTCTCGCTCGCAAACGGCAAAAGAGAATCAGAAATCGATTATATTCCAAAAAATGAATCTGGAGGAGTGTATTTTTTCTTAATTTCCGGCTCCGTTGAGATCGAAGGCAAAAAATTATCTGCGAGGGATGGTTTGGGACTTCCTCATTCTTCCAAATTTGAGGTTCATTTTTTGGAAGATTCCGAACTTCTTGCGATCGATACTCCTTCGTCCTAAGAATGGAAATGGGAGTTCCCACACGACCCCATGATTTTTTTTTGTGATTCGGACTGAGTGTGGGAACTCCAATTAAATAGAAGAACGTCCGGATTCTGGATGGAAAGAATTTGGAACTTTAGAAAATGAGAATGTATTTGTGAGAGTTCCCACAATTTCGGGAAACGGTCTCTCGAGATTTAAAAAAACGGTTGAACTGGGAAAACGTGGGAACTCCTGCTTTCTCTTTCGCAAGTAGCGGCCCTGATTTTTTCCGAGCCTTTTGTTTAAGAAAACGTGGGAACTCCTGCTTTGTCTGTCGCAAGTAGCGGCCCTGATTTTCTCATCGCCTTTTGTTCAGGAAAAACGTGGGAACTCCCGCTTTCTCTTTTGCAAGTAGCGGCCCTGATTTTTTCTGTGCCTTTTGTTCAGGAAAATGTGGGAACTCCCTCGCGATTTCAAAAGAAGGGCCCCAACAAGCACCAGAAGGATGCAGGTTGAGCTTCCGGAACCTGTCCTGTCCAAAAGAAATGTCAGAGCTCCTACAAAAAACTGTTTCGAAAGATCCTTGCTTTTGCAAAGACGATTCTCCCGTTAGATTTCGCCGCTCCGGATCGAAAAAGTTCTCAAAGAACCTTCTCTCAAAACACGGATCGGAAGCTCCTTTTGAATCGTGGATTCGTCGAGGGTTCTGTGCATATCGTCTATGGAGCGGATGACCTGCTCGTTTAGAGAAAGAATCATATCACCTTTTCGTAATAGACTCGATGCCGCGGGAGAAGAATTCTCCACTTCGATCACGAGAACTCCCGAAGTTTGTTCGAGTTTGTTGAAAATTTTCAAGCGATTCGGAATGCTCTGATTTTGTCCCGCGATTCCCAAATAACCTCTTTTAACAAAACCGTTTTTCATCAGACGAGTGATGACGTATTCCGCGGTCCCGGAACCTACCGCAAAACAAATTCCCTGTGCAGAAGGAATGATCGCCGTATTGATTCCGATCAATTCACCTCTTGAGTTCACAAGGGGCCCTCCCGAATTTCCCGGATTGAGAGCCGCGTCCGTTTGAATCACGTCTTCGATCAATCTTCCCGATCGGGAACGAAGGCTTCTTCCCAGAGCGCTTACCACCCCGGCGGTAACCGTCGATTCGTATCCAAGCGGGTTTCCGATCGCAATCGCGAGTTGTCCAACTTTCACGGAATTGGGTTTTGAAAAATGAAGATAAGGAAACGGATCACTCGTGACTTTTAAAACTGCGATGTCCGTCATCGGATCTTCACCGATCTTCATCGCTTTGAGACTTCTTCCGTCCGGAAATTCTGCGTTGATCTCCGAAGCATTTTCGACAACGTGTTGGTTGGTTACGATAAAACCGTCGGGTGAAATTAAGAATCCGGAACCGGCTCCACCTCCTCGGTTTCCGTTCACTTTGAGATGAACCACAGCCGGACTTACGGTTTCGACTGCGTTCGTCACCGCTCTGGAATATGCATCCATCAGATCTTCTTCCCGTTCCGAAGAAGAAGCGTTGGAAACGTTGCGAAAGGAATTTTCGGAATCGGATTGAATCCACTGAATCATAAGAAAGCCTCCGGCTTTCCTTTAGACCCAAATACTATAATTCGTATCCAAAAAAGTTACAAAATAAAAAGGGGAGGAGATTTTTTTTCGAGCGAGGCGGGAATTGCTTGTGAGCCGTTTTTTTAGGTTTTCGTTGTAGTTCCTACATCAAAACTCTTTCGAAAAAATCTTGCATTGGATCTCGAGAAGCCCCGAGTTTCGCATTCGGAAGATTCTACTCGAATTTTTTTGAAAGCCGCACTTCGTTTATCAAAATGAAATCACTTCTTAGAAAAGGTAAGAATTTCTTTTGTAATCGAATCCAAATTGGTGGAACCCAATTCGTCTTCCAGAACTCGTTCCGCCTTTTCATAGACCTTGGTCAAAATCGGCTGAATGGAATGACCACAAATACATTTCTTATTCGGCGTTTTCGAGTGCATCTGAAAGATTTTTTCATCGATCGCTTCGTAGATTTCCTTGAGGCTAATTTCGGAAGAAGGTTTTGCGAGAATATAACCTCCGTTCGGACCCATCTGGTTTCGAACGATTCCCTGACTTTTGAGAAGGGAAAGGATCTTTCGGATCACGACCGGATTTGTGTTTACGCTTTCGGCGAGTTCCTCGGACGTTCTTGTCCTTCCTTCGCTTAACGAAAGTAGAGAAAGAATGTGAATCGCGACTGTGAACCGGCTAGTCATATCTGTAAAGCGTCTGGTTACAGAATATAAAGAATCAAAATCCCTGTCAAGTCCAAAGCTCGGTAAGAAAAGGTCTTGCACGTGATTCTTTTCAAAGCAAAGATACGACGATGTTTCAAAGTTATATTCTTCGATTCTTGGATCCGAATTTAGAAAAAGAATTTCGATTCTTTCTTCGGGATCATATCGCGTCCTTTGTTCGAATCGGAGCAGTTTCAGCCGTTATGGGATACGGCGCGATCTTCGTCCTCTTTTACGATGTTCTTTTGATTCGAGACAAAAAAGTTCTTTGGATATTGATGGGGAGTTGTCTTTTCGGAGCGGTTTTGATTCTTTCCACGTTTCGAAAATTTCGAAAGACGATGGTTCCCGTTTCCATGTTGGGAAATAGTCTGGGAGGGTTTACCGCGGTTTACGTCGGATACGCCTTTGTAAGAGACCAGCACGCGATTCTTCTTTCGATTTTGATCATCATCGCTTACTACGCTTTTTTGGTTTTGAGAATTCGAACGCTACCGGCGTTTCTCGTAACGTCTTCCTATTTGGCCGTTTATCAATTCACGCTCTTGACGGACTCGAACCTCCCGAATCAGGAGAAAACGGTTTACAGTTTCTTAATATGGTTTTCGGAATTTTTCGCCGTCATAGCCGGTTATACTCTGGAATTGACGACTCGGAAATTGTTTCTTCAGGCAAGAACGATCGAAACCCAGACCAGAGAATTGGAGAATGAAAAGGAAAAATCAGATCTTCTTCTTCGAAACATTCTTCCGGACGCGATCGCAAACCGCTTGAAAAACGAAAGTTCCCAGATCTCGGAATACTTTTCCGAGTGTTCGATTCTTTTTGCGGACATCGTAGGTTTTACACTTTTGGCCGCACGCAAAACTCCCGATGAACTCGCTGGACTTCTCGATCGATTCTTCTCGAGGCTCGACGAACTCGCCGAAAATAGAGGAGTCGAAAAAATCAAAACGATAGGGGACGCTTATATGGCCGCGGCGGGAATTCCGATCGCCTGCGAGGATCATATCGAAAGAATCGGAAACCTCGCCTTGGATATATTAAAAGAAGTGAATACGAATGAGGAACTCATTCGAGAAAATCTAAACATAAGAATCGGGATTCATTCCGGTCCGGTCGTAGCCGGTGTGATCGGGAGAAAAAAGTTTATCTATGATCTCTGGGGCGATTCCGTAAATCTCGCGTCGAGGATGGAATCACACGGACTTCCGGGAAAGATTCATGTCACGGAAGAATACTTTTTAGCGGCTTCCTCCATCTTTCAATTGGAGAAAAGAGGTGAGATCGATATCAAAGGAAAAGGAATGGTTTCGACTTACTTTCTTGCGGGATGAACGTTTGTTAACCGGGAAGATTGATATGAACCGGAAGATATTGAATCGAAGTGCTTCCTTGACTTAACCACTCCGGAACGGCTCTTCTCCAGGAAATGAACTGAGGAGTTTCGAGATGCGCTTTTCTCGCCGCTTCACTCTTATAAACTTCCATAAATAAGAATTTGCCCGGGTCTCCGTCCGCTTGTAAAACATCGAGTCTCAAAACTCCGTCTTCGGTTTCGAGAGATTCTTTCGCCATCTCTTGGCTGACTTTTTTAAATTCTTCAATTCTTTCTTCGAAAATTTTATAAGAGGACGCTATCACAATCATACGATCAGAATTTAGGAACCGTTTCATTTTGGGAAGAAAAATCCTCCTTGCTTTAAACAACTGTTATCTAAAGAATCCTCAAAATGAAATTGAATACTCGAATTACGGAACTGCTCGGAATCGAATTGCCGATTATCGGAGCTCCTATGTTTTTAGTCTCCTATCCGGATCTGGTCGTTGCGGTTTCGGAAGCCGGTGGAATCGGATGTTTTCCTTCTCTCAATTATCGTTCTCCGGAACAACTCAAGGACGCGCTTCAAGAGATTCGTTCCAAGACAAAAAAACCGATCGGTGTGAATTTGATTCTTCACAAATCGCATAATCCGAATTGGTCCAAGCAGTTGGAAGTCGTTCTCGACGCGAAAGTCGAGTTATTGATCACAAGTTTGGGAAGTCCTCGGACCGTTGTCAGCGAAGCGAAAAGCGTCGGCTCCAAAGTGTTTTGTGACGTGACGACCTTGAAGCACGCGAATATTGTCGCAAAAGCAGGTGCAGACGCTCTGATCGCGGTCGCGCAAGGTGCCGGGGGGCACGCCGGGAACATTTCACCGTTCAGTCTTTTTCCGTATCTCAAGAAAGAAACGGGACTTCCGATCGTTGCGGCCGGTGCGATTTCCGGCGGAGCACAAATGGTCGCGTCACTCGCATTGGGAGCGGACGCGGTTTACGTTGGAACCAGATTGATCGCAACCCCGGAAGCGATGGCGTCCGAAGGTTACAAACAGATGTTGATCGAATCGGGTCCGGAAGAGATCGTCTACACGGAAAAGATTTCCGGAATCCCGGCGAACTGGCTTAAAAAATCCGTCGAGAAGGCGGGGGATCTTTCGCATAGCGGAGAATCCCAGAATCTAGATCAGGAATACAAACGTTGGCGGGATATTTGGTCTGCGGGACACGGAGTGGCACAAATCGAAGGATTGATCCCGGCAAAAGAAGTGGTGTTGGGGATGGCAAAAGAATATCTTGATATTCTAAATCGTTTGCCTCGTTAGAATGAGAGAATCCCGTCCTGATCTTTTTACCGATAAGAGTGTTTGAATTTATTTTCAGGACGGGCAATTACCGATGGATTTGAAAAAAAAGATTTCGACTTTCATAATCAAAAATCGTTTCTTTTTTCCGATTCTTTCCGGCCTTACTACAATTTTCATTTTTAAGATCGTTTTAGCCTTTTATCCCGAGGCGTTGTATGTCAATCGGGACGACGGGATCATAACCTTGAGTCACGCAAAGAACTGGATCGACTACGGATTTATCGGAGTTAATCCCAGCGGAGAATTGATCGAAGGATATTCTTCCCCTTTGGAATTTCTGATTTTCGCTTTTGTCTACAAGATCGTTCCCATTCATTATTCAACTTTTTTTATTCTTCAATGGTGGTTGACCACGTTCCTATTCGGCGTCGTTCTTTATCGACTCTTCGAAGAAGTTCGGGAAACTTCCGGCTGGGAGAATTTCGGTTCCGTCGTTGGGACCGTCTTATTACTTTCGGTGTCCTTTACATTCCTCGCTTGGCATGCCTCCGGAATGGAAAATCCTTGGATGCACCTTCTCTACGTTGTGTATCTATTCATTCTTTTTCGAATCGCGAAGGGAGAGGACGTGTCGATGTTCGCGGCATCTTTGCTCCTTTTTGCGGGAACCCTGGTGCGAATCGAAAGCGTCTTTCATCTCTTTTTTATCAGCGTAGCGTTTCTTTTTCTCTCCTTTCGAAATCGGCTTCCTTGGAAAAAAACACTTCCGGTTTGGATCGCGGGCGGACTCTGGATCGTATTTTTTGGAACTCGATTTTTCTATTTTGGAAAGATATTTCCGAACACTTCCACGGCTCAGGAACTTTCTCTCAGTGAAAATTTTCTCAATCTGATTCGTATGAGTCCGGCGCTTTCGAAAAATTGGGAGATTTTCAAATTCGGTTTTAAACAGAACTTAGTCTTGCTCGTGCCGATTTCCTTACTTCTTCTCTTTTTGAAAAGAATAAACGTTCGAGAAAAGTTGTTCGTGATTCTCGCAGTCGCGCTCGCGCTCCCCGGTTTTTTACATCCGTTTATTTTTGGAAATTTTAGGCTCGATCCTGCGAGACCCATGACTTGGCTTGCGGTCGTCGGGGCGATCCTGTTCGTGATCAGAGCGAGCGCACTCACGGAAAAAAAGAAATTATGGATCGTGCCTTTGATTTTCTTAGCCGGTTTTCTTTCCTATAAGAATTACAAATTCAAGAATTATGATCTTTGCTGTAGTTCTCAGATTTTCGAGGAAAGGAGAACGGAAATTTCGAAACTTGCAAAGAAAGAAGAAATCATTAGGCCTCTTGTCGCCATCGCGGATTTGGGAGCCTTGAGCTTCTATAAGGAATTCAATATATTCGATTTGGGTTATCTGGGAAATCGTTATCTCGCGGCAAACAAAAAGAATCCGGATCGTGTCGTTTCGTATATCGAAATCAATCAACCGGATATTTTAGAAGTTCATTTTCCGTGGAGTTGCGAATATTCCAAATTCTTAAACCGTCCTGAGTTTTCAAAGGAATATCGTTTGATCGTTGCGAACGCGGAAAAAGTTCCAATTTCCGTTTGTCCGGACGGTGGAAAAATCGTTTCGGGAATTTATTTGAACCACAGAATGGAGAAGAATTCGGATTCGATCGATCGAGAAATACATTCCGTTTTTTTAAAGGATTCTTCTTTAGAACGTTTGAAGTCCGAGGTTCTCCTTTGCAATTCCAAAAAAGAACGTTGTCTTCCTTTGGTTCGAAATCTATATCGTTTCTTGAACGAGTGGAAAGGGAAGCTGAAAGAATCGGAATGGGAAGAAATCGCCAAAGGGATCGAATATCCGGAGATACGGAACTACATGCAGGTCATTTGGAATCGAAATTCTCCCAGTGAGGCGATGGTCGACGCCCTGATCTTGTTTTCGAAATAAGTTTTTTTACATTTTGGAAAATGAAGATTCTGAAAATCGAATCTGACGGATAGAGAAGAGGGGAGTTCCAATCGATGCCCAATCTCTCTGCGTGAACCTTCAAACAAGAAAGTTTATGGTCGATTCGGCAAACCCTGACTCAAAGAACGAGCGAATTCTTCTTTGAACTTGTAAAAAACCGATACGCGCTTTCATGCAATGAATGTCTGCATGCGCGGAGAGTTTTGTGGATTTTCTATATTAGAAAAACTGCATTGATGGAACGGGGCTCGAAATGTGGGCTTTCCCTTAGGATCTCGTAGAGATTGGGTCGTGTCGATCTATTTCGAAGTTGCGGTTTTGGTTCTTTTCAATCTAAAGTGAAATCCCACGTCCCGATTTTTTATCACGATACCTCGTGTTTGCATGCGATTCTTCTACCTTCCAAAATGGAGACGGACGATCAAGTAAAAGAGTCGATTCAGGAATGATTCTATATTTGTGATTCGGAAAAAAGGAGTTTCCTTTTGCAATTCCTCTCCTCAAAAAAGGAGAGAAAAAATTGCATCGAAAGAAGTGGGTCCTTAGGCTTGTTTGTTTCGGAGAGGCATCATGTGAAAGACGCCGAAAACCAGGATCTGCAGTGCGTCCGCCACAGGATTGGACGACTTGTGTTTGAACGTGAACCAGAAATACGCGATCTCTAACAGGTGTACGACGAAGGTTCCGATTCCCACCGCGCGAATGAGAAAGTCCAAAGGATCACCGAAAAGAAGCGCACCGGATAGACTGGCTCCCACCAAGATCCAAAAAAATACGGTTCCTATCTTCAGTGCTTGAAATAATGGATTCATATATCCTCCAGAAAATTTCCGTTATTGGAACGTATGGTAAGTCTCAGTCAAGGAAAAAAGAGACATTCGATTGACTCGTATTCGGGGGAGAAGAAATTCTTTGTATGCTTCCTTGTTGTCATCACATTCTTTCTTCGGATATTCGTTCGAGTCTTCCTTCTCCCTTTCCTTGGAAACATCCGGAAAATAGACCTCCTCTTCGAGACGAAGAATCTCCGTCGCATCTTCCTCTTTTAAAAAAATACGGGCTTCCGTTTGTTATCGATATTCACACTCATTTTTTTCCGGAGTATGTGATGAAACGGATTTGGAAATGGTTCGACGGAGTCAACTGGGAGATCGCATACAGAGAATCGGAGGAACTTCGTCTTGCCTCCTTAGCAAAGAACGAAGTTCGATTTTTTACGACTTTGAATTATGCACACAAGGAAAGAATGGCGGAAGGACTCAATCGTTGGGTTTTCGAAAATCATTCGAATACGAAAGGCGCGATTCTTTTCGGAACTTTCTTTCCGGAACACGGCTGTTTTGATTATACAAAACGAGCGGTGGAAGAGTACGGCTTTCGCGGTTTTAAACTTCACTGCGAAGTGGGGAGGTTGGATTTGACCCGCCCTGAACTTTCGGATACCTTTTCCTATTTGGAAAGAAAGAAAATACCTCTTGTGATTCATTCCGGAGACGCTCCTCTTCCCGGACCTTATACGAACATCCGTTATTTTCGATCCTTTATTCAACGTTATCCGGAACTGAAGGTGATCGTTGCACATATGGGCGCGAGCGAAGTCTGGGAATACGTGGATTTAATGTCGATCTATCCTGAATTACGTTTGGATACTACGATGGTTTTTGTGGATTTTTTAGCCACCGGAGAACAGACCGATCCGTATCTTACGATCTTGGAACGGTTTCCGGAGCGGATCCATTTCGGTTCCGATTTTCCGAGTATTCCTTACGCGCTCAGTCATCCGATTTCGAATCTTCTCCATTCTTCTTTGCCGGATGATGTGAAGCGGAGCGTACTTTTGAAAAACAGCGCGAATCTTTTCGGAATCGAACTCGAAAGTTGACGTTTTCACTTCGTCCTTTCTAACGAGGATTCAAGCTCTTGAATCCGATTCTAAAGTTAGGAAAAAACTTGCCAACGAAGGTTCTTTCTTTATCCTTTCGATATGCGCTCCCTTTTTATAAAAATTTCCGGAATCGCTCTGTTCGCAACCTTTGCGTTTCAGTGTGGGAAAGGGGGAGCTGTGTCTCAAGCGGCCTCTGCCGAAGTCTATAAGAAGGTTGCCGACGCGTATTGTTCCCAGATGGAACGGTGTAAGGAGCCGTATTTGTCTTCGTTGGAAGGCGCGCATCGAAAGGAAGCCGCTTTGAGCTTTCCGGACCACGCGCAGTGTTACAGCGATTTCAATTACGACGTCGATAAATCGGAACCGATCGTGCTTAAAAAATTAAGCGACAATCTTAAATTGGACGCTGAGCTCTGTATCAAAAGTGTGGAGAGAGCGGATTGTGGTTCGATCGTTACGTATCAAATCCCGGAATGTGTGGAATACAATACGTTTCTCGAAACAATCTCTTCTCCTTCCTCTACGAAATAAGTTTTATCTCGATTCCACTTCGATCTTCTCGTCTTTTTCGTCTTCGGTCAAGGTCGGGCTGTCCAATTTTTCCAAAAGAGTCTGAAGTAAAAAGAAGTAAGGATTCACTTTGCCGGCGATTTCTTTGCCATAGAGTTGCGTGTATGTGTTGATCAGGGATTGATTTTCTTCCGTATTCTTAGTATAAGAATTTTCCGCCAGACCTTCCCAGAGTGTTTCTCCCTTTTTGCAATGGATGACTTTTCCAAGCGCGGTCAGTTCCACCTGATTGGGGGTTTCTTTCTCGAGAATTTTCAATTGAAAGATTCCTTGTACTTTTTTATCGGAACTCCCGCAAGCGGCGGCGCCGGCTTTGTAAGGATATATGATAAATTCCTTATGATGGGAAAGATAATTTTCTGCGATCTTTGAGGCTAATTTTTTTTCGGATTCTCCGGCCTCGCTTTCCGCCGGCACCTGAACCGCTAAACGTTTGAAAGTGCCGAGATCCTTTTCCCAAGTCGGTCCTGCTTTGATATACTTTACAGTACAGTTCGCGGTGATAAAAAGTAAGGAGAAGAAGAATATGATATTTTTGACCATTCGTAGATTATCCTTTTTTCTTTTTAGGAGCCGTCTTTTTGGACGCGACGGTTTTTTTCTTCGCGGCTTTCTTTTTGCCCGAAGAGTCGTCCGCATTGAAACTCGCGGAACTGGAAGGAGAGGTAGCGATTTCTTCTTCGCTAAACCCGAGCGGTTTGGATTCCTGTTCTTCCTCTTTGCGCGATCGGTAGACCATTTCTAAAACCGCGGGCACCAACGTAAGTGCGATGATGAGAGAAGAAGCGATCCCGATACTTGCGACGACTCCGATCGACTTAAGGCCTTTCTGATCCGCGATCAAAAGAGAACTCCATCCGACAAGAGTGGTTAACGTAGAAGCGATGATCGCCGGGCCGACCATGGACATGGCCCGAACCACGTCGTGATCCTCTCTGAATCGGTAGTAGATATAAATTCCATTTTGAATTCCGTAACCTACGATTACCGGAAAAACGAGAACGTTCATAAAGTTGAGTTGAATCCGAAACAAGGCCATGATTCCTAGAGTTACGAAAATTCCGAGCACGAGCGGAATCAACGAGATCAAAGCGGGAACGATTCCTCGGAAGAATAGAATCAACACGATTACGACCAAGACCAACGTGATCAGGAACGCGGCGACACCTTCTCTTTGAACGATCTTGATGAGGTTCGCAAAAAGAATCAAACTCCCGGCCGTGTTGGAAACGTATTGATGCGATCTTGCGTCTTTTAAGGTGTTAAACGGCCTTGTCTTTAGGATAAAGTCGATCGTTCCTTCCAGGAGTCCCAGATTCTTAAATTGAGAAGCGGAGTAGGTATTGAGCGCTTTTACGATCTGACGTTCCTCGGTCGGGGTCCAGTTGTCTTTGACCTGATCCACGCTCACGTTTCCGTTGTTGTCGTAGAGGAGCGTATTCAAAACTCTTCTGGAAAGTTTAGGATAATGTAATTCTCCCACCGCATCAAAGAATTTCAAAAGTTTTTGTCCGTGCCAAAGCGCAACCTTTGGATAGATGAATACGAGATGTCCTTTCTCTTTGGAACCTTTTACTTCCTTGAATTGAGAGCTGAAGTAGGCCGGAACGTCCGCCAAAGAATATTCTTTCACACTCAGATATTTTTTCACGACCGGAAGATACTTTCTTTGTTCCGGTTTGAGAAATCCCGCTTTGACCGGTTTCATATCCGACTGCAATTGTTTTAAAACTTTTAGATTGGCTCTTTGTTGTCCTTTCGGAGGAACGAAGTTCCAAAGAGAAACCACCTGATCCACGGAACCCGCTATCTCGTTCGGAACAGGAGTCATGTAATCGAAGACCGCTTCGGATTCTTCTAACGTGTCGACTACGATCACCTGAGGATCGGAACTGATATCGAATCTGTCTCCGATCTCGTCGTAGAGATTGACGGAATCCAAATTGTCGACCATCAGATCTCTTCCGTTGTAATTGAAATGAATCCCCGGGCTAAAACTAAAAAAGGAGATCAACGCGACCAGTGCAATGACGATTAACGTGAGAAGACCCGGTTTTTTGTAAAAACGGTAAAGAAGAGGAGAAGTCGTCTGATCCTTCGCGGACAGGATGAATTGTTTTTTCAGGGAAGGAAACAAACGGAATAGAAGAGTGATCTGTAACGCGGTGACTCCATACATGGAAATCGCGATGATCAAAATTCCGTAGGTCGCGATGATTCCGAACTCGCTGAAACCTCTGAACTCGGAAAATGCAAGAACCACGAACGCGGAAGTCGTAGTCAACGCCGAGATAAAGGAAGCGATTCCCGTGTGATAGATCGTGTCCTTGATGGAACGAAGCATGTCCTGTTGTCGGGTGTATTCTTCCCTAAATCGATATAAGAATTGGATTCCATAGTCGATCCCAAGGCCCATCAAAATGGAAGCGATGATGCTCGTGACCGAGTTGAGCTGACCGATTACGATCGTCGTCAATCCGAAAGAGAATAAAATTCCCGAAAGAAGAGATACGATCAAAATGACGATAAAGAGCGGGTTTCTAAAAAAGAAAAGAAGAAGAACCGCGATTCCTATGAGGGAAGTCACTGCGATCGGTTTGAGGGCCGCCATCAGAGTTTCGTAGTCATCCAAATGAAGACGATACGTTCCCGTATAACCTACTAGAATTCCTTTTTTATCGAGGTTTAGATTTGCGACGACTTCTTTGATCTTTTTGTCGAGGGCGATATTGAATTCGATGTTCGTAAAAGATCCGGCAGGTTTGATCAAAAAGATCAACATTCCCTTATCCGGAGAAATATTATATTCGTCGAATATATCTCTTTTTGCAAGTTTCTGATACTTGGAAAGGATGTCGTTAAAATCGGGATTGTATTCTTCGTCCGTGAGTTTTATGAAGAATGGATTGGCCCTTTCCACTTCTTCGTCGATTTTTCTTTTCACACGTTTGCGGACTTCGAGAAGATCCTCGGTTTTTAGAAAAAGAGGCAATCGGTTTTGTAAAAAGGAAACGTTGTATCGGTAGGAGATGTATTGAACGTATTCTTTTTCTTTGAGAAGTTTTTCGTTTAAAAGATCGGAAGCGTTTTTGATCGCGAGTTCTCTTTCCTTATAATAAGCCGCGTTCTTCTGCTTCACTTTATCGGCTTCTTTCAGCTCCTGTTCCCAAACTTCGTTCTGACCTTTTTTTTTCGCGGCGAATGCCTTGGTCAGGTGGTCCGTCATTCCCTTTTCATCCTTAAACTTGATGCTGAGGATGTAGAATCCGTTTCCCCCGATCATCTCGATCACCTTCTGCGTTTTGATTACGGAAGGATTTTCTTTCGGAAGAAGATCAAGGTTGTTGCTGTTTACGGTGAGTTTCGACGCCTGCCAAAGGGAAAGGAGAAGAAGAATCGCAAGTACGCTACACGAGCGGATCGGATTGAGAAGAATGGAATCGGTAAGTTTGGAAAGAAGCTTTCTCATGTTTGTATTAGTTCTTAGCTTCTCTTTTGATCAGAGCGATGGTTTGTTTGATCCCGTTCTTTTTGATGGAAGGATCTACCGATTTCGTTCTATTCGTTTCCGAAGCGTATTTGCCTTCGTTTAAGAAGTCCGTTACAAACCAGGTTCCATCGATTTTACTTAAGATCCAAGAGAATGTGATTCTTTCCGAACCGTTCCAGATGATCGAAGAAGCAAGAGTCGCGTTCTCCCCTTTGATCACGGGTTTTTCATAATTGATATCGATCTTATCGAAGTATTTGTGAGCGATGGGAAAACTACGATGTACGATAAAATCGGAGATCGCCGACTCGAATTCTTTCCGATCCGCATCTGCGATTTTTCCCGATGATTTCAGAAGTTGATTGCTGAACTGTTTTACGTGAATGATCGCGATCGCCTTATCATTCTTCTTATAGCGAATAAAACCGATCAGTTTTTTTACGGTGGAAGTGATCTGTTCTTCATCGGAAGGAGTTTCTTCCGGAGGAGTTGTGTTCGCGCCTTCTTGCGTTTGGGAAGGATTCGATTCTGCGGAATTTTGGGAAAAGAGCAGAGTGGGAAGGAACAAGGAGAAAAGAAAAAGAATGGAAATAAGTTTTTTCACAACACGTTACCTGTTGTTTATAGTTTATAGTGAGCCAAATGTCGTTTCGAAAGAATGGACTGGGCTTCCTACAGCTTTCTTGAGCGGTCGGGGAAGTCAACGGAATAAATGAGAAACTCCGGTTTGACGCCGATCTTTCTATAAGTCGCTTTTGATCTAAATTCTACTTTTTTAAATCTTCGTAATCCGGAAGAAATACTTTGAGTTCCCCCTTTGCGTTCAGATTTAGGTTTCCGAACGAAAGTTGGAGGAGGAGATTTTTCATATGAAAGTCGAGAAGATCGGACGGATCCTGATCGATCAAAAGAAGATCCGTATTCTTTAAAAAAACCGATCCCACACGAATTTCTCCGCCGGACATCGCGATCTGATTCGGAATTCCCGGAAGAAAAGCCAGCTTCGGAAGCAAAGGAATTTTTTGAGAATCAAACCGAACAAGAATTCGATCGGGAAGAAGTTCGATACGATCGATCGTTCCTTGGATTTTTGGCGGAGGTAAGAGTGAAAAAGATTGAATGTGAAAACTCTTTTCGACAATTTTCAATCCTCGGTCTTCCGGAATCGGAAGAAGAGTTTTGAGTCCGACGCCGACATAGGAAAGAAAATCTCCCGCTCCGGGAATTCCGGCGGCGCTCATGGATTCCGATTTCAAAATCAGCAGTGAACTGTTCGGAACCAGTTCGAGATCGCAGATCATTTCCACGTCCACCCAGAAGACGAGTTTATATTCTCCTAAAATTCGGATCTTTCTTTTTGCGCCGACTTCGATCGTGGATAGTTTCAAATTTCGTAATGGAAAGTTCGGAAACGTTTTTATGTTTTCGTTGAATAGATATTCCAGAACGGAGATTTCGAATTCCGTTTCTCCCTGAAAGATATCGAGATGAAAAGAAGAAGGATCGTTGAAATTTACGGGTGAGCCCGGTCGATTCGAGATCGCTTCTACCGTAAGATTTTTTACTAGAAAGTAGATCGGATCTTCCAGACGAAACTTAACGTTCTTGAGTTTGAGAAAGGCGCTCGTGGAGACCGTCGTGTTTTTTGCGAAGATGCCGGACGGAAAAATTCCGAATCCAAGAAGAATCAAGATCCAGATGAACGCCGGCAGGTTCCAGAAAAATCGCATGGACGTATTCTGAATCATAGATTGCCGATGAAAACTCTTTATTCCGTCTTCCTTCTTCTTTGTGATCCTCAAGGAATGATCGATAAATCAAAACCGGATTTCCAAACAAAACGTCTTCTTCGCAAAAAAACGTTCGCGGACGTTTACGACCTCCGGATTCAGATCACCAGTTTTCCGGATTGGAGATACGGACCCAAGTCGATCTCTTCGTCGATGTCGTTTAATAAAGGAAGAATCCAAACGTCTTTTCTGAATAATTGCAGTTTTTCTAATGTAATCGCGAAAACTCGATCGCCGCTCCAAGGAATGTTCTTAAAGATTTCCGGATAAACCGTTTTTAAGCCGAGCAGATAATAACCGCCGTCTTGTGCCGGTCCGATCACCGCGTCTTTGGACCTTAATGCCGAAAAAGCTTCTCGGATATGTTTTGTCTCCAAGTCAGGACAGTCGCTTCCGATGATAACAACGTTTTCGGCGCCGTTTTGAAACGATTCTAAAAATGCGTTTTGCATCCTTTCGCCGAGATCGTTTCCGGATTGAAGATGGACGCTCGTCTGTTTTCCCCAATCGGGAGAAACGAAATCCGGGTTTGAATCAAAGTAGAGTCGAACCGGTATTTCCAAATTTTGAAGTTGTCTTTTGGTGATTTCTAAAAGTTGTTCGTAAACGGAAAGAGCGGTTTGTTCTCCCAAGGTTTTGGCAAGGCGCGTTTTTACACGACCTAATACGGGATTTCTTAAGAAGAGAATTAAGGATTCTTTTGCGTGCATATTAACTTTTAAATAACTTCGAAAAAGAGATTACCGAAAAAAGTTTTTCGACCTGAATCTGATTGACTCATTTCTTGCTTTGGATACTATTAAAAGGATACAAATTCTTTCCATTTGAAAAAAACAAAAACATCTGTTGTTAATTTAAAACGCACCTCAGTTTGTGGGGGAGGATATTTATGAAGAAATTTCGTACGTTTCTATTTGCGGGAATCGTTTCCGCAGTGGTTCTGAGCTCTCTTTTCCTAGGGGCTTGTAAAAAAGAAGAAAAAGATAACAAACTTCAAATCGGCGCCCTTCTTTGGATCGCGAGCCAGCCTTATGTGGAACAAAGTAAAACCGGTTTTTTTATCATCGTTCCGAAGGGAATCGCGCAGTGAGGAAAACGATCATGAAAAAATCTTGGATCTACTTTCTTTTCGCAGGCGTTTTGTTTTTAGGAACCGGGTTGACCTTTCGTTCGGATCGGGTTCCTTTTTTTGTGAGAGAGGATTCTCCAAAACCCTTTCCGGTTCGTCTCGAATTGTTACAACCCCTCAAAGCAAACGCGGACACATGGGGATTTGTTCGTCAATCTGCGACTTGGGCGAGAGGAAATTCCCTCTTCATGGATGATCTGGTATTTGCGATCCGGAAAAATTTTCCTTTGGGAACGACCGCCAACATCACCCTTCCCAATCAAAACTTGAACGGACAATCGTTTACTCTTCGTTTGAAATTGAATTCTGGAGCCGTTTCTTACAGACCGAGCACGTTAGGCGCCGCGGCTTCTTATACGAACTTTTTCGAACTTCGATCTACGGGAGACAACCAACCCGCGCTCCAATTCTTTTTTGACGATAATCCGAGAGACGCGAGTGGAGACGGAGCCGTGCTCCTCTATCAATTGAGTCGATTGGATCCGGTTCGTTGGAGTGGCGCCACCGCGATCATTGAAAGTTACGTCGTGCAACCGGTCGTTACCGGATTTGCGAACCAAGGTTTGATCCAAACGTATTCTTGGAAAGGACCTCTCGGATCGGACGCGCTCGGTCAAGACGTGGATACGGGAAGAGTGATTTTAGAAGAGATGGACAATCGGACGATCTTTTGTTTCAAATCGGTCGTGAGTTTTTTTGGAAACACCGACTTGGTAACGATCAATGCGGGTACAACGGCGCTCGGTTATGCTCACAACCAAGGCCTTTGTCCCGGCGCGGGAAGAGAATACTATAAACTCGCATACAGTCAAAAGTTGGACGGTAATCTAAACGTCACAGCGAAGGGAGGTTTGGAACAAGCTGGAATTACACCTGGGCAAGCGATCACTTGCACGCCGACCGTGAATCAGTTCATTCCGTTTACGCCGACCTATGGTCTGTTTAATTTTAATGGATTTGTCGCGGAAGGTGTCGCGGCCTCGGCGATTCCATCGGATTACGTTCCATCTTCCAGAGTGGATACATTGTATGACCGTGTCGGAACCGTGGGAAAATCCGCGGCGACTACGAGCCCCGCGACTTCCAGCTGGGATACGTTGACTCAAGCCTATGTCGATGCGATCACCGTGACGTTTGCGGCGGTACCTTGATTCCTTTTGAAAAGGCGAATCTGAATTTTCAAAAGCCTCCGAACTCGGAGGCTTTTTTGTTTTCAATTCTCTCCGTACATCTTTTTTGATCTTAGAATGGAATATAGACTGATCACATTCGCTCAAGCGTTCGCCGAGGGTTTTACCGACCAGGACGTGGATCTGGATGTCTGGCCTTTTTTCCTAAATCAGGATCCGATTGGAAAAGAATATTATCATTTTATTGTAAAGGAATTCTCCGCTCTTCACTGTGTCGCGCTCACGAACGATCGAAGAGTCGCGGGAACCGGAAAAATTCTTCCTTTTTACTGGAATGAGAAGAATGGAACTCTCCCGAAAGGTTGGGGCGCTACGATTCTGCAAGGCGTTGCCGATCACAAGGAAGGAAAACGATACAACGCGGCGAGCGCATGGTCGATCGAAATTCTTCCCGAATTCAGGGGATCCGGCTTATCGCATCGGATTCTTTCTATGCTTAAGGAAAATGCGCGATCTCGGAACATTCTTCATTTGTTTGCCTGCGTCAGACCGAATCAAAAAGAAAAATTTCCCTTCTTATCGATGAAAGAATATTTAGAGAGAAAAAGAGAGGACGGTCTTTCGGAAGATCCTTGGATTCGCGTTCATGAAAAGGCCGGAGGAAAACAAATCGGCATCGAAGAAACTTCTATGTACATCCAAGGAACGGTGGCGGAATGGGAAGAATGGACCAACCTGAAGTTCCCAGAATCGGGCGCGTATGTGATCCCGGGAGGTCTCGTCCCGGTCCTCATAGACCGAGACGCCGACTTAGGAGAATATGTGGAACCGAACGTTTGGTTCCATCATAGGACGAACACGCCAAATAACGATTAGGCGGTTCTTCTTAGAATGTCCTGAACCGGATCGATTTCCTTTCCTTCCGCAAAGGAAGAACGGTAGCTTAAAAACCAAACGGAAGAAATCAAACTCAGCGCGAGGGTTCCGATCGTAATGTTAAAAGCGCCGGAAAGTAAGTAGGCTCCCGCGACTAATATCGCAAGACGAATCGGTTCCACAAACAAGGCCCAACGTTTTCTTTCCAGAATTCCGCCTAACGTGAGGAGAGAAAGAAGAGTAATTCCGCTGATTACTTGGATATTGATCCAAGGAAGGCTTTTCACTTTTAGGAGCATACCGAATGCGAGCCCGACTGTGAGAATAAACCATACGAGAGAATAGATACTCAATCCTTTTGGAATTTCTATATCATATTTATGGAATGTTTTTGCGGAAACTTCCGGAATCGGATATTGACCGCCGAGTTCTTTCGGTCTCCAACCCGGCGCCGCGAAGAAGGCTTTGATTTTATCGGACCAGCGAGGTGATTTCCGCGCAAGATCGATCATTTCCCACCAATAGTGTAGGTTGGCCCAGATCGGATTGAAACTCTGAAGCGGTTTCACGGTTCCATAGACCGGTTCTTCCACCTCCGGTTCAAAGGTACCGAACAGTTTATCGAAAAGAATCAGGATCCCCGCGTGATTTTTATCGATGTATTTCGGATTGATTCCATGATGAACACGGTGATGCGAAGGAGTATTGAAGATCGCTTCAAACCAACGAGGAAGTTTATCGATCGCTTTTGTATGAATCCAGAATTGATAGATGAGACTGATTTGTCCGTTTAGAATCAGGACGATCGGAGAAAAACCGATCAGAGCCAACGGTAAGTAAAAGACCCAGGTAAAAATTCCGTGGAAAGCGGCCTGTCTCAAAGCAACGGTGAGATTGTATTCTTCACTTTGATGGTGCACAACGTGTCCGGCCCAGAGAAAATTGATTTCATGACTGAGTCTGTGGTTCCAGTAGTAAGCGAGGTCGTATCCGATTCCGCAAAGAATCCAAACTCCCACGACCAAAACCCAAGCCCAAGTGGTGGAACTCAAACCCAATGTTCCAGCCGGAACGATCGACATCGCTTCCCCCGGCCACGAAGGAAGATTGAAAATTCTAAAATTGTTGTAAAGATAGATGTAAGCGGTCAAAGTAACGAGCTTCGTGAAGACTCCGATTACCTCGCTCGCAGTGCCCGCGGACAGATCGTTGATTGAATCGTTCAACCGATAGAGTTTTCGCTTGCGATACGCAGAATATCCCATTTCTAAAAAAATGAGTAAAAAGAAGAATGGAATTGCGATCGTGACTAGATTGATTTCCATAAAGCCGCCCAAATTAGTTCTGGTTTGAGTTTATTCCTTGAATTCCCGATGAGTCAATTCAAAAAACAGAACAGTGTTCGATCGAACAGTTTTAAGATTACGATTGTTATAATTTAGGAATCTTTCGATAAAGCCAGAAGGAGGGGATAAGAACAACGGTTTTTGATCCCTTAAGAAATCAAAAACGGATTCTTCGTAGACATTTCGGTTTATTTCGAAGGCGTTCGAAGACGGGAATAAATCCATTGATCCAAAAAGACCCCATTCTTAAACACCGCTTCTTTTTGTGTTCCTTCTAAAACGAAGCCGTTTTTTTCAAGGGCTCTGGCGGACGCGGGTTGATTTGAAAAGACTTCGGCGTATACTCTGTGAAGCCCGTGTTCGGTATATGCAATATTGATAATGGACGCGATGGCCTTCGTGATAATTCCGCGATTCCAAAATTCTTCTCCGATCCAATAACCGATTTCCGCATTGAACCGATAGACGTCCTCTTTGAATAACAGATTGATGACGCCGATCGCCTTTCCCTCCAAGACGATCGCAAACGTTCTGGATCGAGAATCCCGAAGACAAGCGCGAATGTAATCAAGGGCGTCTTGCAAAAGATAAGGAAACGGAAACGCTCCTCTTAATCCCGAAAAGACGTTTTGAGAATTTGCGTGGATCGCGATCGACTCCGCGTGTTTTTCCGAAATGGGTTCTAAAAGAATGTTCTTTTCCATAGTTTTGGACGGATGTAAGAATTCGATTCTTCCTAAAGGATTCATACGAAGTTCCAATCGTCAATTCTGTTCGTAATATTCTTGTCTGCTCGAAGAGGGAAATTCCTCTCAAAACTTGACGAATTCATCGGCAAACGCAATATCTGGTCTTTATGGCGGCAAAGAAAAAGAACTGGCTCCTTTACGGAGCAAACGGTTATACCGGAGAGTTGATCGCGAGGAAGGCTGTGGAAAGGGGAGCGAAACCCATTCTCGCTGGAAGATCGGAACTGAAGATTCGTGCACTCGCGGAAGAGCTCGGATTATCCTTTCGAATCTTTTCTTTGGAGAACGCTACGGATGTAGAAAGTCAGATCGCGGATTGTTTTGCCGTCTTACACTGCGCAGGTCCTTTTGTAGAGACCGCGGTTCCCATGGCGAACGCTTGTATCTCTTCCGGAGTTCACTACTTGGATATCACGGGTGAGATTCCCGTTTACGAAAAACTGTATGCTCTCTCAGCCAAAGCACATGCAAAAAAAGTAATGCTTCTTCCTGGAGTCGGTTTTGATATCGTTCCTACGGATTGTCTTGCGGTAATGCTCAAAGAAAAACTTCCGAAAGCTCATTTTTTAGAATTGGGCTTTTCCGGATTTACGGATATTTCACGCGGAACTCTCAAGAGCGCCTTAGCTCAGATGCCTTACGGAAGTAAGGTGAGAAGAAACGGAAAGATCGAAACGATTCCTCAGCTCAGTTTAAAAAAAGTCGTTGAGATCAGCGGAAGTTATGCGGAATTTTTTGCGATTCCTTGGGGGGATGTTTTCACGGCTTTTGTTTCCACGGGAATTCCGAATATTACGGTATATTCTTCTCTGCCGGCTTCTCAAGCGAAACTTTTGAAATGGTTACAACCCACAACGACGCTTCTCAAAAGTTCGCTTATTCTCAAAGGAATGCAGAAACTTGTCGAACTCACCGTGAGTGGTCCGGGGGATGAAAAGAGAAAGAGCGGGTCGGTTCTTCTTTGGGGTGAGGCTTGGACGGAAGCGAGTTCTAAAAAGGTATCGATTCGGATGCGCTGTGCGGAAGGTTATGAATTTACGATCGAATCTGCGTTAGCCGCCATCGCAAAAGTAGAAAAAGGAAAAACGGAATCCGGTTTTACTACCCCAGCAAAAGTTTTCGGTTCGAAGTTCGTTTTGGAAATTCCCGGAACGAAGATTTTATCCTGATTTGAATCGGTTTGATTGCCGGGTTCTTCGTTGGGACTTCTTTCTCTTTTAGTTGAGAGTGCTAAAAAAGAGAGTCGTCCGCGGAATGGAAGGATTTTGTTAGAGTTCCTACACTGCGGTTATTTACTTGCAAAATTAGAATTTTGTGATATAGGAAAGTCGGCCGTGGTTTTTTCCGCCACCCACCCCTCCACCCGAAAATCGGGCGGGGCGCGCGAGTTTTACGGAAAGATTGTCGGAGTTCCGACAAATTTCCGTTGAGATTCCAAGTATGTGTCTTTAAGAATGGGATATCTCAGTTAACAAAATGAACGGACTCAATTTGAAAAATTATTCCGATTCTAATAAGTTTTCGTAGGCGAAAAATTTCTTTTTATAAATGTTTCGAGAGCTTTCGGGTGTCAGGCCCGTTTCTTCTTGGATCATTTGTGGATAGTATTCGTCTTCGCCGTCGTAATCTTCTCCGTCCGCGGTTCCAAGTCCCATGAGCACACAATCACAATCCCTTACAAGAGATTTCAAAAGTTTTTTTCGATTGGAATCACTGACGTTCGAGAGTAGAGATTCTGCTATTTCAAGTTGAATGTGAAAATCGGATTCTTTTTCGATTTTTATTAGGATCTCGTTTTCCATGTTTGGGTCGAGTTGGGAAGCTCTTGTAAATCCTTCTTTGAATTTATCGTTTCGTAAACTTTCCAAATTCTGAAAAACTTCTTTCTCATCGAAATACGCTTTCATTTCAACCCTACGCTCGATTCCGAATCGACCTTCAGTGATCACCAGATTTTTTTCATAGATTTCGGATTGCCAGAAGAGCAATGCGCCATTCTCATCTTTAAGTAGATAGTCTTGAATCATGGGAAAATTGGTACCCGCGCCAGCGCTCGTATCTCATAGAATGATAAGATGAATCTTTTTTCCGAACAAGATGAAATTCATTCGCAAGTTTCTATTGTGGAAGTTTTGATCTGCTTCTGAATTTTTTAGGCGTTTGTAATTCCGATTTCATAAAAGATCTCAAGAATGCGGAATAGGAATTGAATCCCACCGCAAGTCCGATCGAAAGAACGGAACGATCCTTTTCTTCCAGAAGCATTTTTTTTGCTTCAGCAATCCTAAATTCGTTTACATATTCGTTAAAATTTTTTCCGATGAATTCGTTTAACAAAGCGGAAAGGCAGTGTACGGAAAGTTTCATTTCCGAGGCCAAAGTCGGTAGACGAAGTTCTTCATCCAAGAAAATGCGTTCCTGATTCATCAATCGTTCCAACTTTTGTTTTTGTTCTTCCAAATCCAAACCTTCCAGAAGGGAATATTTTTTTCCTTCGTTCACTGAATTCTCGAAAACGGTTCTTCCTGGTTGAATCGTATTTTTTTGAGTTTCTAACTTTGTTTTGTCGATTAGCCGAAGGAACGAGTGGGAAATTTCAAAAGAGGAAAAAATCCATTTCCAATCCGGTAAAAGGAGAATTCCCAAAACAAAAAAGAGAACAGGTTTGGAAGAGAGAAGAATTCCGATCGATGAAATCAGTATCATCGTTTGTTTTGGGTCGATTTGGAAAGAGATGGATTCGCGTTTCATACGGGCCTCGGTCGCAAAAGAGAAAAATCTAAATTCTATTTTACCTTTCTCTTGAAGTGCAATCGGCCGGATCTATAAATCTGTACGAAAAAAGGAGAAGGAATTTATTTACCAAATCCTTTTTTACGATATTCCTTCGGAGTTTTTCCAGTAAAACGAAGAAAAGCTTGGTTGAAAGAAGACTTGGAGTTAAAGCCGACCTCATAGGCGATTGAAAGTACGGTACGTTCCGGTTCATTGAGAAGGATTTTTTTTGCTTCTGAAATTCTATATTGATTGATAAAACTCGGAAAATTCATTCTTATTTTTTCGTTTAAAAATTCGGAGAGCTGATGGCTCGTAATAGAAACAGAGTCCGCCAACTCTTTCAGAGTCAGATCTTCCTGTTTGTAGAGTTGACGTTGTTCCATACACTCGTTCAACTTTTTCTGAATCGATTCCGTATCCAATCCGATCAGAAGAGAACGTTCGTAACGATTCTTTCTTACTTCTTGGATAAACAAGGCCAGAGATTCCGGATTTCCGACGGAAAAAACATACAGCTGAATCAGAATCATACTAACCAGAACGGCGCCGGTTTTTAAAAGAGTAAAATTCAAAGTGAAGTGACCATAGATCAGGAGAAGAGTCGCGATCAATCGAAACGGAATCATAAAGATTCCGAGACGGAAGGCGGGTAAAATAGGAGCCGTTTTCGAATTTCGAAAGTAAATCCAAAAAAGATAAAGGTTGTAACCGGTCACACAAAAAGTTGAAAAATAGATGAGAAGATTCATAGACTCGAACGAGTTTTGATTCCAGATTTCAAAAACGATTCTTTTTTTTAACTCTTCCGTTTTTAGGAAGAATGGAATTGAAAGAATAAGAATCAGGATCACCGGTATCAAATGTAGAATTTCTTTCCAACCAAAGCTGAACTTTTCCTTTAAGAGCGAAGTGGTGTAGTAATGTTCGATCGGACCGTAAATCGCAAGAGAGAAGGGAAGCAGAATTAGGAAGTTCGGAAATCGATAGATCCAACCGCTAAAGACACCGGAAAGAATACACTGTGTAATTCCGGTGGATATGAAAAGAGCCGAAACAAAAAAAGTTTGGATGGTTTTTTGTTTCAGAGCTGGATAACGACCGATTCCCATGAGCAAACCAAGGCAACCGCCGAACTGAATCAAAACTTCTGTAAGGGAAGAAAAAAGTTCTAACATGATTGATATCCGATATCATCCGTTGAAATCGAACTTACAAGTGAATTTGTATCCTTTAGAAAGTCAATTTCTTGCTTTTTATCGAAAGCAAACTTCCCTTTTATACAATTCAAAGAAAGGGAGTAAAATTTACAGTATTCTTAGGCTCAAATGGATCATGGAGCCAAGAACATGGAAGACGGTATAAGGAATGAATCTCCCTCAGGTGGGGAAGAAGGTTTTAGGTTTGAAAACGGATCGAAGGAAAGAGAAGTCGAAAATCGATCGAAGACTTCCTTTTTAAAATGGAAAGGGTTTTTCTACTCTGAAAGCTCTTTTGTTTTTCTTTTATCTTTGATCCAATTTACGCATATCCTTGATTTTATGATCATGATGCCATTGGGAAGGAATTTCGAAAGTGAGTTTGAAATCACACCAAAGGAATTTTCAATTCTTATTTCCTCTTATACATACAGCGCTTTTTTTGCGGGAATCCTGAGTTCTTTATTTATTGATCGATTCAATCGGAGAACTACGGCTCTCTTTTTGTATTCTGGATTTATTTTGGGAACTCTCCTTTGCGGAATCGCAAACTCGTATTGGATATTGTTTGCGGGAAGAATTCTCGCCGGCGCCTTTGGAGGGATCATAAGCTCCGTAATTTTTTCTTTTGTGGGAGATTTGATACCGGAAGAGAGAAGGGGAAGAGCTACCGGAGTTATTATGGCGGCGTTTTCGGCATCTGCTGTGATTGGTGTTCCCTTGAGTTTAAAAATCTCCGGTCTTTTCGGATGGAATGCGATTTTTCTTTCGATAGTTTTTATCAGTTTTTTGATTCTTTTGGGAATGTATCTGATTCTTCCTCAAGTCGCATTAAAACAAAATAAGGAAGAATCGAATTTACAAGGTTTAAAGATGATAGTCCGTTCTAAACGTTATCTGCCATCGTATCTGCTCATTGCTTCGGTGATTCTCGGCGGTTTTACCGTTATCCCTTTTTTCGCTCCTTATTTGGAGAGAAACGTGGGCGTTTCTAAAGATCATCTTTCTCTTATCTATTTGATCGGAGGATCGATCACTTTTTTTTCCGCGCGTTGGATCGGTTCGCTTTCCGATCGATACGGAAAGAAGAGGATGTTTTATATCTTGGTTCCTCTCGCTTGTATCCCGATCCTTTTTTTTACGAATCTAAAACCTGGTCCTCTTTTATTGACGATCGTTTGCACGAGCGGATTTATCTCACTAGTTTCCGCGCGTTTGATCCCGGCGATGGCATTGATTACGTCCGCCGTGGATCAAAAACAGAGAGGAAGGTTTATGACGATCGTTTCCGCGATTCAAAATCTTGCTTCCGGAGTGGGCGCCACCTTGGGAGGTTCGATTCTGACAGTAAAAGACATTCATTCTCCTTATCAAAATTTCGAGGTGGTCGGAATTTTGGCGGTCGTGTTCAACGTGGCGGCATTGTTTTTCGTATCAAAGGTATTGAATACTTTAGAATATTCTAAAATACAAATCGAAGGTAAAACGGTATGAAGAAGGAATTCTTAATTAAATTAGCCGCTTATTGCGCGATGTTTGCCGGCATTTTGCGATGTTTTTCTTCTTTTACAGTCGATTTTATGTCCGGATTTTATTTGGAATCGTTATATTTCGCGATCGATTTCTGTATTCTTTTCGGAGTATTAGGTTTTTATTTTCGATATTATGAAGAATTAAAAGTTCCAGCGTGGATAGGCTTTATTCTTTGTATGGTGGGAATCGGCCTTTTGATCGGCCCGGATCAATCGCCAACCGGGTGGAACGTTTATCCGTATGGCGCAGGAATGCTCTCCTTTGGTTTGATTTTGATCGGCATTGATTCTTGGAAATGGAATGTGCTTGCAAAGTGGATTCCAGTTTTTTGGATTGTCTCCGTTTTGATCGGTTCGGTAGGTTTTTTCCTAAGAGAATGGGTGTGGTTGTTTGTGTTCGCTGGACTTTTATTCGGTTTCGGTTTTATCGGAATGGGTTTTTCTCTTTTGAAGTCTGCAGATGGAAAAAGCTAAAACGGAATATTGGGATCTGAATTTGGAAAGTCAAAGCTCCTTCTTATCAATTCGAACGAACCATTTGGAACGTTGTAGTTTTGAACAAGGCTATTCCTTAGTTTTTATGAGATCGATAGGAAAATAACGAACAAGAGCATCATCTGAGAAAAAGTTCTCTTAGGAAAGGAAACAAAGTCCTTTCCTAAGAGAGTTATTTTAATATACGCACATTCCGTAGGTATTCGCCGGAGCGCCACCTCCCAGACCAGGAGGAGAAATACTACTCGCCGCAGACCCAGGAAGATTTGTAATCAAGCCACCAGCGGAAGAATGAAAAACATAGACGTTAGAGTTGTTCCCGCCAATGGAAAGATCGGCAAAACCGTCTCCATTTGTATCTCCCGACGATATCCCACCGTTCGTAGAAACCCCAAGAAGTGCTGGTCCAGAAATGCTCATTGTTGCATTGGCCTTCGTGAAAAAATTCCCAACACCTCCCGCGCTTGGGGTCATGAAAACATACACTGCACTGCTCGGGGCTAGGTTCTGTGTGGCGCCGATCGCAAGATCGGCCCTTCCATCTGAATTTAAATCACGTGCAGTTAACGAGACTCCAAAAACGTCAAAATTAGATACACCATTGATGATAAGAGGCGCATTGCCAATGTTATCCGTTGAAATTCCTCCTCCTCCTGCGGATATGAAAACGCGAATTGTGCCAACGCCAGTCCCGGCGCCATTGAGATCGAAGAGTGGAGCACCTCCAATGATATCAGAAAAACCGTCTCCGTTTACATCTGCCACTGCCAGGCTTAGCCCAAATTTTGCATTGGGGCCAATGACTGAATTATTCGTCAACGTATTGACCGCGGCTGTCAAAACCCCCGCACCTCCGTAGTAAGTATAGATTCTGCCAGCATTGGCACCTGCACCACCGTTAACTCCAGGGGCACCCACGGCAATGTCGGCTAATGAATCGCCATTCATATCACCGATTGCCACTGTTGATCCGAAGAGATCGTTTGCGGCCGCTCCAGTTCGTGTAGTTGCCGCAGTTCCTGTCGCAACCGAGGTGACTCCGGCGTTTCCTGCCGAAAGAAAGACATAGATAATTCCCTGCGAAGCATTAAAGTTCGGAGCACCGACAACAAGATCCGAGTATCCATCACCGTTGATATCTCCGGATACAAGGCTCGATCCGAATCGATTCCCGGCCGCACCACCATTGATTGTATTCGAAGCAAAACCACTAAAGGAAATATTGATTCCTAAATTCCCGGAAGAATGAAAGGTGTAAGTACGTCCTGCCGCGGCATTTGCGGCTGGAGCTCCGACGATTACATCTGCGTAACCATCTCCATTGAGATCTCCCATTGTGACTACTTTTCCGAATTCCTCAGCCGCATTACCGACAATGGTTCTGCTCGAGGAAGCCGCATTGCTTGTAGTGATTCCGGCAGATCCGGACGAATGAACCACGTAAACTAAACCTTGACCGTATTCGGAAGTGACCAAATCTATATAGCCATCTCCATTTATATCTTTGTTGGTTCCTTTTCTTACCCCTGTGATTGTGGAAATTGGGGAGACATTATTGGAAATATCTTTACTTCTTACTGCGATCGAATGTGCGGAGTTTTGTGTCCAGATCGATGCACCAGTTGGTAATTGGTACTTCCAAGTAGTCGTTCCAGTTAATGAAACCGGAGCATAAGCCCCCCCGTCGATGGAAATTTCTACGCTTGCAATTCCTCCTGCATCCGTGGCGGTTCCGATTATAAATCCGGATTCTAAAATTCCTTTGCTTTTTAAATTCTGAATGGAAACGGTCGGTGGAGTTACATCCGGAGCCGGGCCGGTAGTAAAGCTCCAAGAAAAAGGAGCTAAGATTGGGTTTCCAGCGAGATCATTGACCGTATTTACGGTCGCTATATACAAGGTTCCCGGGAGGAATGCAGTCGTAGGTGCAAAAGAGGCGGTTGCGCCAGAACATGTTTTGGTAACCGCAATTCCATTGTTTACGGTCAAGTTCAAAGTATTACAATCAATCGTTTCCGTAAAGGCGACGACAATATTGGAATTGGTCGCAACATTCGTGGCCGTGGATATAGGATTGGTCATAAAGACTTGGGGATTCGTTAGGTCCGGTGCATTCCCGGTCGTGAAGACCCAGGTATATGTGCCGGCTCCGTTGTTCGGCGTGATTGGGTTATTGAAAACATCCATAACGGTATTTGCAATCGTAACAGTATAGGTTTTATTAAAAGCCAGAGAAGCCGTCGGTGTAATGGTAGCTGTCGTCCCGGAACAATTTACCAGGATATTTGTATTGAACCCCGGATTCAGTGGGTCATCCATCGTTATTCCACCCAATATGGTTCCACAATTCATCGTTTCATTGAAAGCAACCGAGATGCCTCCGTTTATAGGCGCGCCCGTGGAGCCATTCCCTGGTGCAACAAACGAAACAAGCGGCGAAATAACATCCGGACCTGGACCGGTAGTAAATTCCCAAGACATTGGAATTACGGAATTATTAGAAGCATCTAAAGCCCCTACATTGAGTTCTACAACGTAGGTTGTATTGAAAGAAAGTGGATTCGATGGATCAGGAGTCCATGTTGCCGAGGTTCCAAAACAATTCACACTGCCCAATAAATAGACTCCTGTAGATTGGCGTTTTAGTTTCATGGATGCGGAAGTTACTGATGTGCAAAGCATAGCTTCATTGAACACAACCATTGGTGAAATATTAGTTCCAACACCTGTTTCAAAAGCGGCCGGAACATTTGAAGTTACAAAAGGGGATGTCGCATCCGGAGCCAGCCCTGTGGTGAAACTCCAATTCGATGCTGAAAGTGGATTTCCATTTAAATCAGTAATCGCATTTGTTAAAAAAGCAGTGTAGGTGGTATTGAAAGCCAAGGGAGCAATCGGCGTGATGGAAGCTGTTGTTCCCGAACAAGTAAGGCTTACAGAAACGTCGCCAGGAAGGAAAATATTATCGTCCAAAGTAAAGTTTCCAACGGCGCTCGCGCAATTGATTGGCTCACTAAATGCCACGCTAATGGAAGTGTTAACGCCTGCTCCTTGAGCGCCGGTACCTGGAGAAACGAAAGATACAATCGGAGACGTTGAATCTGGCGCTGAATTCGTTGTAAAAACCCAGTTTTGTGAATTAGCCAAATAATTGCCGGCTAAATCTTTCATCATGGATGAAATATCGACACGATAAGCGGTGTTAGAAGCCAATGGATTGTCGGGCGTAAATGTCGCACTCGTTCCTAAGCAGGTCACCGTTCCGGAAACCAAAGCATTCGTTACATTGTTCTTTAATGTAAAGGTTGTTCCATTGACACTCGTACAGTTCATCGTTTCCGTAAAGGCTACTTGGATCGCAGTACTGCTGGGTGCAAAAGCTCCAGTATAAGGGGTTGAGAGAGATAGGCTTGGGGCGACTGAATCGGAAGATGACATCGTCGTGAAACTCCAAATGGAATCATCCGAAAGAGAAACTCCGCCAGAAGATTGAATATTTTTGGAAACAGTTACGGTATAAACCGTAGCCGAAGCTAAGGGAGAACTTGGAGTAAATACTAAGTTGGCTTCTGAAGAAGACAACGTTCCAGGAATGGAATTATTTCCCTGAGACAGGCGAATCGACTGAGGATTGATGCTTGAGGAATCTACGTTTTGACTAAAAGTAACTTGAATCGAAGTATTTAATGGGACATTCGTTACTCCGGAGCCGGGCGTGATTTGGGAAACGCTAAAAGGGGTAGCATCCGAAGCGAGTTTGAGGTAAGCGAATAAGGGATGTTGATTGTTGGATCCGTGAATACAGTTCAGCATCACGAACAAAAGTGATATAAAAATAGTTTTTGTTAAATGTTGCATAAACGTTAACCTCTCTCCGTATCAAGAATACCTCTTGCATACGGTGAAAAGAATAGCATCATTGTAGGTTCAAATCCGGCTGAGTTATAACGTGAAATCTTTAACCAATTGCGGGTAATTTTGGAAAAAGGAGTTCTTTTTTTCCATTTTCTAACCCTAAAGTTTTATTTTTTGAAGAGAAATTGTTTATTGAGACCCAGTAATGCCTTTACGAGAAGGGAGATCGAAACATCTCGTTCATTTTTTTTTGAAAGGGAATCGAATTTTGTGATTTAGAAATACAGTTGAGCCGAAAACAAGTTCCATTGAGTTTTTTATCCGAGATTTTGGTGTACCGCGAAACCGGCGTAGCATGAATTTCTGCATTCTAATTATATAATGCAATTTCAGGCAAAACTCATGATAGATTCTGCCGGTTGACGTCCTTCCTTCAATCGTTTCTCTCCACAAAAGACGTTAGGTTCTTTGCTTAGAGAGTTCTTGAAGTGGGAAGAATAGATGGGAGTCTTTGAGCCTATTCTCCGCTTTCATGGTCGACTTCTTTTCCGTTTCAATTCTTCTCTGTTTCTTTTCTAACTGGAACGGAAGCGAAGGGAAAGGTTCTACTGGAAATATCGTTCTTCGTTCCGTGATCGTTTGATGAGGCCTGACCCTGGCGAGTTGTATGCGAGTTGAGCCAGGAGAAATTTGCATTTCGCAGTGAACCGATTTCCACGGAAGTATTTCTACGCTTGCCGTTTCCATGGAGCCGGACGGACCTGAAAAAGTCGAACGAAGGCCGCAGGGAAGAGTCGTTTTTCGAATCCTTCCAAGAAAATAAGGAAGGTGATTTGAGTCTTTGTTTAAACAAGAACGGAGAAAGATCCAGCGTAATCAGCCGCGTGGAAGAAACGTTTTTTCTATCATTTTTAGAAAGGAAGGAAGGCGATTTGAGTCTTTGTTTAAACCAGAGCGAAAAACGATCCAGCGTAAAGTATAGATGAGAAACAATGTGTTTAAAAAAAATCTTCGCATTTCCTGAGTCGTAAACCCGATTGCATAGCAAGCCCATTGTTTGCGAAACTTCCGGATTGGTTTGTGCGTGGATACGAAAGCGATGGAAAAAAGAAACAAGCCAAAGCGCTACATGTCTAAATGGTGCAAATTCGTTCGTAAGAAACGAAAATTATGGTCTGGAATAAAAAGACGATGTCATTCCTATTCAGAAGAAAAAAATTATTTACTAACTTGCGAGACGAAATCCACGTTTCCTTTTTTTCATCATTGATTCGCTAAAAATGTAAAGGCTCCATCCAAACCGCCGGAAAGATTGATCAGAGAATCATCAAAGATTCCTTTCTCTCGATAAAAGAATAAAAACCGGATTTGTAATCAGGAAGGTAATAACGAGTCAGGAATAAGCCTATACAAATGAGAACCATTCTTCCATTTGGTTTAGGGAATCCCAGTTGCTCATGCTTCTAAAAAATAGAATTCTGATCTTAACGAGTATTCTTTTCCTTTTGGGAAATCCCTTTTTCATTTTCGGAGAAGGGCTCCAAAACGTTCCGAGTGCAAGAATTCCTCTAGATGAAAGTAAGAGGCTCGATCCTGGGGAACTCGCCGAAAAGAAGGAAGGTTTGTATGTAACCGCACTTCCACTCTTTAGTTCCGATCCCGTTCGTGGTCAGGGCGGAGGAATTCGCGCGAGTTTCTTTTTCAACGGAAAAAAGGACGACCCGTATTTTGAATACGAACCTTACCGTAGTAAGCTTACGGTTCAACTTTTCCAGACCAATCAGGGAGTTAAGAATCATTTTATTCAATTCGATTCTCCCTATATCTTTAATACCGCCTTCCGGTGGAAAAGTAGTCTTGGATTGGATTACAATCCCAATTCTCAATACTTTGGTATTGGCGAATCTTCTCTTCATTCTCTTTCCTACCGCCTCCGAAACCAGCCTGGAGCTTCTCTTGTAAATAACGCGAACTTTGACGATTACGAAGCTTCCCAATCCTTCGTCCGTCCTGCGAGAGCGGGTTCGGAGATTACCCCGACGGTGAGCGATCAGGGTTACAATCAGTATTTATTCAATTCTACAACTTTGTTCAATAGCATCGACTTTACGTTTTGGAAAGCGTTCAAATGGGTTGTGGCGAACGAGATCTCTAAAAACATCATCTGTCATTCCGATGGAAAATGGAATCCTTCCAAGGATCCGATTCTTGCCGGAAGTATTTGGGAGACATCGGTGCCGAACGGAGAATCCAAGTTAACCGAAGATTATCACGCTGGAAAAATCAAAGGTTATAACGGAGGCGAAATCATTTATATGCGGGCGGGAATCGCGTATGACACAAGAGATTTTGAACCCGATCCGGATCGAGGAGTTTTGATCGAGTTCAACGTCGCCAATGTTTCTAAAAGGACCGGTTCTGATTTTAACTACAATAAACTTTTCTTTCAGACAAAATTCTTCTATAAATTATTTCCGAGTGTATTCGAAGAATTGGTCTTCGCGACAAGAGGCGCCTTGGGTTATACTTCCTCAGGTGCGCCGTTTTCGGAAATTCGTTATATGTGGAGTTTGGACGGCCCGATGACGGGAATCGGCGGTCTACAAACGATGAGAGGATATCGACAAGATCGATTTGTTGCGCCGATGGTAGGATTCGGAAGTGCGGAACTTCGCTGGAGATTTGTCACTTTTAGAATTGGGGAACAGCTTTTTACGATGAGCCTGGTTCCCTTCGTCGATATCGGAAGGGTTTGGAATTCGGAAAAACATTTGAATCTGGTCGGTTACAAGCATTCTTATGGGAGCGGTTTGCGAATCATCTGGAATCAAGCCACCGTGATTTTACTCGATTTTGCGAAATCAAAAGAAGACACTCAGATGTTTTTGGATTTTAGTCACGCATTTTAGAATATTATAATATATAAATATTCTATTCAAATATTTTTTCCATTCGGCGGTTTCCTCGTCTCGAAAGCGTTTTCCGCTATGTTTCATTCACTTTAAAGAAGAATCGGAAAAACTCAAGATTTCTTACCCATCTTTTCGCTTCGTTTTGTCGTTTCCGTATTCAAAATCGTAAGAATGGATTTGTACGGAAACGTTTGAGAAAGAGAATTGTGTTCGGTCTCTGAGAATCTACGCTTCCGTTCGAAACTTGGTCTTTGTCGGAATTTGGTGAAAGCAACTCGCCATTTGGATCCGAATATCGTCCTCTCCTGAATGATAAACAACTCTGAATCGATTTTAAAAAGCTCAAAAAGGAGAACTCAGACTACTAGAGTAATTCTTTTGCTCTGCCGCTTTCTTTGGACAAAAGGAAGGGTTCGATTCTTCCTTTTCGTTTGCTTTTCTTTGAAAGAGAAAACGCTAAATTTCTAAAAAAAAAATAAACAATAGGAGCAATATGTATAAAAATTAGGCATATATAAAATGCATAATTAAAATTTAAACATATAAATTAAAAACTGCTTGCATATTGGGCTTAATTGAGGAGATTCTAATCGAGGGTACGACAATGCTTCTGACCAACTACCAAACAGAATCTTTCTATGATGAGATGTTTTCCCCGGAGGGCGGAATACGCCAGAGTTATCATTTTCTAAAATCAAGAATCGAGACGATGGACGATCGCGAATTGGTCCGAAGGAAGACGAGCGCTGAAAAAGCGCTCCTTTCTCTTGGAATTACTTTTAATGTCTATGGTGACGAGGAAGAAGAGGAAAGGATCATGCCTTTCGATATCATTCCTCGGATTATCACCGCACACGAATGGAGAAAATTAGAAGAGGGACTCAAGCAAAGAACAAGAGCGCTCAATCTTTTTATCAACGATATTTATCACGATGAAAAGATCATCAAGGATGGAATCGTTCCCGCGGAATACGTCTATTCTTCTCCCGGTTATCTGAAAGAATGTAAAGGAATCAATCCTCCTCAAGGAACTTGGATTCATATTTCAGGAACGGATTTGGTTCGAAACGGAGACGGCACGGTTCATGTGCTCGAAGATAATCTCAGATGTCCTTCGGGAGTTTCTTACGTATTAGAAAATCGTGAAGTGATGAAGAAGACATTCCCTGAGCTTTTTGCTAGTCTTTCCGTGCGTCCTACATACGATTATCCGATTCGTTTGAGAGGAATGCTCGAATACATGAGCGGTAAGTCCAATCCTTCGATTGCGGTCTTGACTCCCGGTATCTATAACTCCGCCTATTACGAACATTCTTTCTTAGCGCAAAAGATGGGAGTTCCTCTTGTGGAAGGAAGTGATCTGGTGGTCAAAGACGAAAAAGTTTACATGAGGACCACTCGTGGACTCAAAATCGTGGATGTGATCTACAGAAGGATCGACGATTCTTTTTTGGATCCTCTCGTCTTTAATAAGGATTCTCTCCTAGGAGTTCCCGGAATTTTTGAGGCGTATAAAAAAGGCAACGTAGCGATCGTAAACGCTCCCGGTGCGGGTGTTGCGGACGATAAGGTTTTATATACCTTTGTTCCGGCGATGATCAAGTATTATCTAGGGGAAGAAACGATCATTCCGAATGTTCCGACCTATCTCTGCTCGAATGAGAAAGATAGAATATTCGTAAAAGAGAATATAGCTAATCTCGTGGTGAAGGCGGCCAACGGAGCCGGAGGTTACGGGATGTTGATCGGTCCTCGTTCCAGCAAAAAGGAACAAGAAGAATTCTGCGGTCTCATAGATCAGAATCCGAGAAATTATATCGCGCAACCTGTTCTCAGTCTTTCCAGAGTTCCCACTCTGATTGAAGACAAATTGGAAGGAAGGCACGTGGATCTCAGGCCGTTTATTCTCTACGGAGAGGATATCTATGTGATGCCGGGTGGTCTGACTCGTGTTGCCCTTAGAAAGGGATCCCTTGTGGTCAACTCCTCTCAGGGAGGCGGATCAAAAGACACTTGGGTGATGGGCGAAGGCTAAAAAGATACACATAAATCAGAACGAGAGAGGTTGCTATGCTGAGCAGAGTAGCTGAGTCCGTATATTGGATGAACCGATATATGGAGAGGGCGGAGAATTATTCCCGCTTCATTGACGTAAATTTTCAACTGTCCCTGGATCTGAACGAAGACGTAAATAGACAGTGGATGCCTCTCGTATTTACAACGGGCGACAACGAACTCTTTCAGAAAAAGTTCGCGGAAGCTTCGAAGGAAAACGTGATTCATTTTATGACCTTCGATACGGATAATCCGAATTCGATTATCAATTGTCTGGTCCGATCCAGAGAGAACGCAAGAACGATTCGAGAGAATATATCCACTCCTATGTGGGAAGTGATCAACGAATTCTATCTAAACTTTAAATCGAAAAAACATTTTTCCGATACGGATCTTTCCGCACTCAGTGAATTTTTTAAAACAATCCGAAATCAATGTCTTCTGTTTTACGGATGCCAAGAGGCTACGATTTCCCAAGACGAGGTTTGGTATTTCGCGCAGTTGGGTAGATTTTTGGAAAGAGCGGACAAGACGGCGCGTATCTTGGATATGAAGTATTTTATTCTTCTTCCTTCGCACGACGTTGGTTCCAATTTGGATCTTCTTCAATGGCTTTCCCTTTTGAAGTCCACGAGCGCGCACGAGATGTTCAATCGAATTTATCAGAAAATAACTCCGAAGAATATCGCGGAATTTCTGATTCTCGACAAACAGTTCCCGAGGGCGGTCCGTTTTTCCCTAAGGAAAATATTCGAAAGTTTGAAACTTTTAAGTGGAACCGATCACGACGAATATTCCTGCGAAGCGGAAAAAAGAGTGGGCGTTCTATTATCCGAACTCAGTTATACGTCCGTCGACGAAATTTTCAGTTCCGGTATGCACGAATATCTGGATCGTCTTCAACTTCAGATCAACGGCATTCATGATCGTATCGACGAACGTTATTTTCGATTGTAATCGATAGTTTTTTGGAATCGAAATTTAGGCGGAAAACAATCTATGTCCATTCGAGTCGCCCTTACGCACGAAACGACCTATTTATATGATCGAAAGATCACACTTTCTCCTCATGTGATTCGGCTTCGTCCGGCCCCGCATTGTAAAACGAATATCGTCTCGTACTCCTTAAAGGTGGAGCCGGAGAAACAATTTCTAAACTGGCAACAGGATCCGTTCGGAAACTTTCAGGCGAGACTCGTCTTTCCGGAGAAGACGGATAAACTTTCCGTCCTCGTGGACCTGATCGTCGATATGAAGGTCATCAATCCATTCGATTTTTTTGTAGAAGCGTACGCGGAGGATTATCCTTTTGAATATGAAGAAATTCTAAAATTAGAATTGGCTCCGTATCTGAGCGCTTCGGAAAACGGGACTCTTCTTCAATCTTATCTCAAAACGTTGCGTGCGGACGGGATCGTAGAGAAGAAAAGAATCATCGACTTTATCGTGGAGCTGAATCGAAGAATCTCGTCTGACATCGGTTATATCATTCGTTTGGAACCGGGTGTTCAGACTTGCGAGGATTCTCTTCAGAAAAGAACGGGTTCCTGTCGAGATTCTTCTTTTTTGCTGGTTCAAATTCTGAGGCATTTCGGTTTAGCGGCGAGATTCGTTTCCGGTTATCTCATCCAATTGAAAGCGGATCAAGCGCCTCTCGAAGGTCCGAAAGGTCCAGAGAAAGATTTTACCGATCTCCATGCCTGGGCCGAAGTCTTTCTTCCCGGAGCGGGATGGGTGGGAATGGATCCTACTTCCGGACTTCTTACGGGAGAGGGTCATATTCCGTTAGCCGCAACACCGGAGCCGATGAGCGCGGCGCCTATCTTCGGTTATGCGGACCCGGCGGAAACGAAGTTCGAGTTCCGAATGGAAGTGGAAAGAATTTCTGAAAGTCCACGAGTTACGCTCCCATACAACGAATCGAAATGGAACGACATTCTTAGACGAGGGAAGGCGCTCGATCATAAGATTCACGACCTCGGTCTGAAAATTTCGATCGGCGGGGAGCCGACTTTTATTTCAGACTTAGATCGGGAAGGAGCGGAGTGGAATCACGAAGCTTTAGGAGAAGAAAAGTTTAAACTCTCCAAAGAACTCATGTATCGTCTCAAAAAGGATTTCACTTCCGGTTCTCTTTTACAATTTTCCCAAGGGAAATGGTATCCCGGAGAACCGCTTCCTCGTTGGAGTATGAATTGTCTTTGGAGAAAAGACGAGATTCCCCTTTGGAAAGACGATTCGCTTTTGATCGACAATCCGGATTCTCCAAAAAAGAAAAGGGAAGAACTCGACGCTCATAAGGCCTCGGAGACACTCGCCTGCGCGATCTGTAGAACTCTCGGAATCGATCTTTCGTATATGATTCCGATGTACGAAGACAATCTCTATTATCTTTGGAAAGAGGCGAATCTTCCCTTCGAACTTGAAAAAAAACTCGCGACCGCTTTTGACACCCTCGAAAGACAGAGGTTGTTGAAGGTTCTGGATAAGGGATTTAAGAAGGAAGTCGCTTTTGCTATTCCAGTATATTATAATTATGTTAATAATCAATGGGAGAGTTCCGCCTGGGACTTTAGACGCGAAAAATTATTTTTGATTCCGGGTGATTCTCCCGCAGGTCTTCGAATCCCTTTCGCATCCATCAGCGATCGTTTTCGGGCGATTCCGGAATTTACCTCGATCGAAAAAAAGGAAACCCTTCCTTCTCGAAAAGTTTTAGAGGAAAGAATTCGTAAGAGAGTGGACGCTCCTCCGAAAATGTTCGGTGAAAAGGAATTACCGATCCAATCCACGTTAGTCGTCGAGGTCAGGGATGGAATTGTTCACGTATTCTTACCTCCCGTTCCCACGACAGACGTTTGGGTCGATTTGATCGCGAGCGTGGAGCAAGCGACTCTTGCTTCCGGTTTTCAAGTGCGTCTCGAAGGTTACGAGCCATCGAGCGACTCAAGAATCGGTTTGTTTCGAATCACACCCGATCCGGGAGTGATCGAAGTGAATCTTCATCCTTCTACTTCGTTCGCCGAACTCGAAAATAAAACGAAAGTTTTGTATGAAAGGGCATCGGAGACAAAACTCAGCACTGAAAAATTTCAAGTGGATGGAAGGGCTTCCGGTACAGGCGGAGGAAATCATATCACCGTAGGAGCTTTGACACCGGAAGAAAGTCCCTTTTTAATGCGACCTGATCTTTTGAGAAGTCTCGCGACGTATTGGCAACACCATCCTTCTCTCTCTTATTTATTCTCCGGCTTGTTTATCGGAACTACTTCTCAATCGCCTAGAATGGATGAAGGAAGGGAGGAGATTCTTTACGAGTTCGAAGTCGCTTGCAGACAGGTCGATAACTTGGAGAGCGTTCCTCCTTGGCTCGTGGATCGTCTTTTTAGAAATCTTCTCGTGGACATCACGGGCAACACACATCGTTCCGAAATCTCCATCGATAAACTTTATTCCCCAACCGGTTCAACCGGCCGTTTGGGTCTTGTGGAATTTCGCGCTTTCGAGATGCCACCTCACTATAAGATGAGTGTGGTTCAGCAAATGTTCGTATTGTCTCTGTTGTGTCGTTTTTGGGAGAAACCTTACAAACTTCCACCGATTCGAAGGGGAACCGAGCTTCATGACAAGTATCTCCTTCCGTTTTATGTTTGGGAGGATTTTAAGGACGTCCTAAGGGATTTAAAGGAACACGGTTATTCTTTTTATGAAGAAGACTTTATTCCATTTTTTGAATTTAGATTTCCTGAATATGGTCACGTTCAAAAAGACGGAATCAAAATCGAGGTTAGAATGGCTTTGGAACCCTGGGACGTGCTCGGGGAGGAAGCAAATTCTTTCGGAACTTCGAGAGCCGTAGATTCCGCTTTAGAACGAATTCAAGTGAGAGTGGAAGGCTGGACCGAAGGAAGATATGTCCTTTCCTGCAACGGATACGAGGTTCCGTTGAGAGCCACCGGAAAAAACGGGGAGGCAGTCGCAGGAGTTCGGTTTAAAGCGTGGGCTCCCGTTTTTACGCTACATCCGAATCTTCCGATCACCAATCCCCTCGTTTTCGATCTTTGGGATACCTGGAGCGAAAGATCTATCGGAGGATGTAAATATTTTATTTCCCATCCTGGCGGGAGATCATACGATACGTTTCCGGTGAATTCTTTCGAAGCGGAGAGCAGAAGAATCAGTCGTTTTTCGGATCTTGGACATACTGCGGGAATGACGCATCGTCCGAAAAATCTGTCACATCCGCATTCTCCTTATACCTTGGATCTGCGTTTAGCGCCCGGTCCGGGTTGGAAAAAAAAGACTTCGTAAAGAATCGCCAAAATGTACGGACTTTGAAAAATGGTTCAGAATTTTATGGTCAACCCAGCCAATGCGAGATTGAACCTTCGGGAAGGTTACAACCCGAATCCGTCTATTTATGACGAATTGTATGACGGAGAAGGCAAACTTAGGCCCAAATACGAATTCTTAATCAACTCCCTTGAATCCCTATCTCAGGAAGAATTGGTTCGAAGAAAACGAGATTCACTTCGAATTCTTCAGGAAAACGGTGTGACGTATAACGTCTATGAGGAACCCGGCGCCGTCGAACGTCTCTGGTCCTTGGATCTTTTTCCAGTACTAATGGAAAGCAAGGAATGGGAAGGAGTGGAACGAGGTCTCATTCAAAGAGCGGAACTTTTGGATGCGCTTTTTAAGGATGTCTATGGTCCTCGTAAACTTCTCTATGATAAAAAAATTCCTCCCGAAATTCTTTTTAGTTCTCCGGATTTTTTAAGACAATGCAACGGCTTCGGTCATTCGACTTCCAACGAACTTTGTTTTATGGCCTCCGATTTAGCGAGGCAGGAGAACGGAAACTTCGTCGTTCTCGGAGATCGAATTCAAGCACCGAGTGGATCCGGTTATTCGCTGGAGAATCGGATCGTTCTTTCCAGAATTTTTCCTTCGATCTATAGGGACTCTCAAGTTCACAGGGTCGCGCTTTACTTTCGTTCCTTGCGAAAGGCTCTCCAGTCTTTATCGAAGGTTCAAGAAAGAGAGCCTCTGATCGTCTTGTTGACTCCGGGGGCGGGGAATGAAACCTACTTTGAACACGCTTATCTCGCCGGTTATTTGGGATTCACTCTCGCACAAGCAGAAGATCTAACAGTAAGAAACAATTTTGTATTTATTAAAACCGTCGAAGGTCTGCAACAAGTAGACGTGATCTTTCGAAGGGTGGTGGACCTGTACATGGATCCGCTCGAACTCAAAGGAGATTCTCTTTTGGGTGTACCAGGAATTTTGAATGTGATTCGTGAGGGAAATGTCAGGGTCGCCAATCCGATCGGGTCCGGATTTTTGGAGAACAGAGCGATTCATCCGTTCTTGTCCTCTCTTTGTAGATATTATCTTTCCGAGGATTTGATTTTGCCTAACGTGCGGACTCTTTGGATGGGCAATTCGGAATCCAGACAAGAAGTCCTAGATTATCCGGATCGATTCGTTTTCAAACGAGCGGTGCGCGATCCTTTGGAACCGGGGGTGTTCCTTTCTTCTCTTCCGAATAGCGAAAGGGAATGGATTTGGAAAAAACTTTTTGCTCATCCGGAAAAATACGTGGCGCAAGAAATCGTGAACGGATCGACGTGTCCGGTTCTTTCCGGTGAAAGTTTCATCCAAGGGCGTTCCGTTTTTCGTGCGTTTACGACCCTTTCCGAAAACGGTTATATGACCATGTCAGGAGGGTTGGTGCGCGTCACCGAGAACGTTAACGATCTCGTCGTTACCAATCAGACCGGCGCTATCTCGAAAGATCTTTGGATCCTCGCCTCCGAAGAGAAAAAGGACGTTACTCTTCTTCCCGGAAAAACGGAAAGAATGCAGATCAAACGAAGCGGGGCCGGTATCCCGAGCCGAGTCGCGGATAATATGTTTTGGATGGGACGTTATGCGGAACGTTCCGAAAATCAGGCTCGATTGTTACGCGAAGTCATTTTGAATATGATTCACATGGACGAACCATATGAAAAGGATCACGTTCAACTTTTGCTTCAGATCGCGACTCATGTCACAGCAACGTATCCCGGATTCTTACAATTGAATTTGGAAGATCCTTTGAACGGTGCAAGGGAACAGATGTTTGCGCAGGTATTCTCGCATCAGCAAACGGGAAGTATTCGGTCCGACTTGAATGCGTACGTGCGTGCCTCCAAATCGGTAAGAGACCGACTTTCGGAAGACAGTCGTTATATTCTTTCCATGATCGAGACGGATGACGCGTTCAAATACGGTTCTTATGACGAAATCTTAGAATATCTCATCCTATTGATAACAAGACTCGCTTCCATGTCCGGTCTAGGAATTGAAAGTATGTCCCGTGAAACCGGTTGGTATTTTATGAACATCGGAAAAAGAATCGAGAGGGCGTCTTATACGATAAGACTCGTTACCACGGTTTTAAATCAATCCACGCTCTATAACAAAAGTATGTTCGAAGCACTCTTGAACATTAATGACATCAAGATCACGTATAGAAGAAGATACCGATATCGAATCGAAGCCGAGTCCGTTCTGGACATTCTTCTGTTTGACGAATCAAACCCTCGATCGTTGGCTTATCAGTTGAGAAAACTCGGCGAATATGTTTCTTATCTTCCCCATTCGGAAAAAGAAGAGGCAACAGCGGAAGAGAGGATCGTCTCCGAGGTTCGAAATCGTTTTATTCAAGAGGATGCAAAACGCCTTTTCGAATACGTCAATCCGTCTTTAAGCATCGTACGCTGGTTAAACGATATCAACTATCAGATCGCCTCCTTGTCGGATTCGGTTAGCGCCAGATATTTCCGTTACGTGGAAGAGCAGATTCAGCTTGGAGATTACAACAATGGCTGAATATACCGTGAAACACGTTACCCGATACAGCTATCAAGAGGAAGTTTCCCACTGTCATAATCTGGCGCATATGTGCCCGGTAACCAATCATCATCAGGATTGTAAGGATCTAAAACTCAGAGTTCATCCGGGACCGTCTGTCTCCGGTTATAGAAAAGACTATTTTGGAAATTTGGTTTATTCGTTTTCTGTGGAAGATTCTCATCAATCCTTAGAGATCGTTTCCGAGAGCAAGGTAAGTACACATCCGATCGATTACGGAGATCTGAATCATTCGCCGAGAGTCTCCGAGATTCCAACACTTCTGGCTTCCTCACACCTAAGGGAAGACTTGGAAGCTTTGGAATACATAGCCGATTCCGCTTTCGCGATTCGAGATCCTCTCTTTGCAAAGTTTGCGATAGAGATGATGGATTTTGAAAAACCGCTCTTGCAGGCGGTCATGGATTACACAGTTCGTTTTTATCAATCATTCGAATTCAAAGCGGGTGCAACTACGATACAAACTCCGCCCGCACAGGTTTTGAAAAATAGGAAAGGCGTTTGTCAAGATTTTACTCATCTTTCCATAGCGGCATTAAGGAGTGTGGGAATTCCTTGCAGATACGTCTCCGGTTATATCGAAACCTTTCCACCGCCCGGCCAGACGAAGCTCCAAGGTTCGGACGCCTCCCACGCTTGGTTTTCAATTTATTCTCCTGGAATCGGTTGGGTGGACTACGATCCTACGAACGGGAAAATGTTAAGCGAAGAATACATTTTTACCTCGATCGGTCGCGATTTTGCCGACGTTTCTCCTCTCAAGGGGATTCTATTCGGCGGGGGAAAGCACAAGTTGAAAGTAGAAGTGGATGTGATTCGAGAGTAAGTCATACGAAAAATGCACAGGACCTTTGAGTTAAGATTTCAAAGGTTGGAATTTTTGAGGGGAATTGATTTGTTAGATGGTTTGAATGGGAGGATTAGAAACCCGCAAGAGAATTTTTGCGTTTATACGAACTTCGACTAATTGTGGACATCGGAGTTTTTCTCCCTTGAAAACCGGCGTTTATACGAACTTCGACTAATTTTGGACACCGGAGTTTTTCTCCCTTGAAAACCGGCGTTTATACGAACTTCGACTAATTTTGGACATCGGAGTTTTCCCCTTGGTGTCCGGCGTTTATACGAACATCGGCTAATTGTGGACACCGGAGTTTTTCTACCTTGAAAACCGGCGTTTATACGAACTTCGACTAATTTTGGACATCGGAGTTTTTCTCCCTTGAAAACCGGCGTTTATACGAACTTCGACTAATTTTGGACACCGGAGTTTTTCTCCCTTGAAAACCGGCGTTTATACGAACTTCGACTAATTTTGGACATCGGAGTTTTCCCCTTGGTGTCCGGCGTTTATACGAACATTGGCTAATTGTGGACACCGGAATTTTCTCTTGAAATCTTGCGTTTACGCGAACCTCGGCTAACTGCGAACATCGGAGTTTCACTCTGAAGTTTTGCGCTTATGCGAACTTCAACTAACTGCGAAAGCCGAATCATCCTTGCCTTCTTGAATACATTGCCGATAAGGCGATAGGCATAAAGGCGCAAGGTCTTAAGTGGCATTTTCTAAAATATGAATCTGTTATTCTTATTATCTATAAAACATATCAGTTAGGAGCATGCGTTTTTCAAAAGTGGTGAATTGCTTTAATTAGAAATCTATTTTTATTTTTTGGGGGTTGAATCGTTCTTAATATCTCAAAATGGAGCAACCGTATGTATTAAAAAATTAGAATTGCGTTCTGCTATTAAAATTGATATTATTCAATATTTTATTTAACGTAATGAAAAGGAATGTAAGAATATAATAAATTAGAATATTCTAAAAATCTAAATTAATTTTCTAAAACGAACATAGAAAGGATCATAACCCATATTTTTCCAAAAAGAAACCGCATTCTCATTCTCTGCGATCGCTCTCAATTCTACGCTTTGAAATCCTTGTTCTTTTGCCCACGACTCACAGGAAAGGACGAGAGGTTTCATGAAACCGGATTTTTGCTTTCCTCGTTTGGTAACGGCTAAATCGATAAAGAGAGTTTTGTTTTCCTCTAAATAGGGTTTCTCTTCGGTCCGAGCGATGAGAAGAGAAACCAATTCTTCGCCTAAGAAACCGCCAAGAAGAAGCACCTTCCCTGTTCCCCGGAGTTTTAAATAGACATCCACCATTTTAGTTCCGGCCCTCGGACGGATTTTAAAAACACCGTCTAACGTGAGGGAATTTAACATACGAAAGAACTGATTTACGAGTTCGATCGCGCTTTCTCTGTGTTCGGGGAGTAGGTTGCCGATTTGAAACGGTTCGGAAAGTTTTTTGGTTTTAGCCATTTGATAAAAATTTTTCTTTCTTAAATTCTTAGAAAAGAAACTAGGTTTGAAAGATATTCAATTTGAACCTAGTTTCTTTTCAAGAAGAAGTTTAGATGTCTTGGAACCTTTTTTATCTTATCTTTCTTCTTTTCCGATTAAGACTCGTTTCATTTTTTCAAGAAGAGGAAAGCCGAAATGAGTCAGCAAAATGACAAAAAGAAGAGAGAATGAAAGAAGGAAGTAGTATTTTATAGTCCATTCTAAAGCGACTTTTATCCTATGGAGGATGCTGATTCTTTCGCTTGGAGAAGATTTATTTTCAAAAATTGTTATGAGAACTGTGCAGAATTCATTTTCAGAATCATATTCTCCCAGGCTGATCCCTAACCTCTGAATTTCGTCTTCGATCTCTAAAATACGATTTTCTAGATTAATAAACTCATCGATTCTTCCGCCTTTGCTTTTTAAGCTCGAAAGCGAATTTCGAATTTTTAGAAGAGATTCTTTTTTTGCCTGAAGATCTTTGTATTCGTTTGTTTTATCTTTTTTATCAATCGTAAGGAGAAGGGTTTTACCAATTTTTTTGAATTCATTTACGAGTTCGTCGAATTTTTCGGGAGGAACTCCGACGGCTAACTTAATAATACGATTTCGGCTCTCTTTTAATCCGGCACTGTTTTCGTATTGTATGATTGATGCTGAAGAATTTACGAGGTCTCTTACTTTCTTTTCGTCGCTTTCAATTTCAGAGGATTGAGTTTCTAACGTTGCGACTTTTTCGTATTTTTGGTCAAAACTTTTAGGAATTCCATTACCTTCCTGTCGAATTTTCTTCGAAGCAATGTTCTGTTTCACATAAGTCGACTCTCGCGTTTGCGAGGGAAGAATGTTTGTCGAGGAATCCGCTTCTGAAGAGTAGGATACATATCCATAGATAAGCCTAAAGCAAAAGAGGAAGGCGAAAACTGAAATGGCTATGATCAAACCTTTGGAAAAATTTTTATTCATGCTCTTATCCTAATATAAGTTGTATTCTTACGTTTATCCATTTTAGAATCTAAGACCGTGGTTCTCAAAAATTCTTTGCACTTTCGCTATAAAAAAAGCAAATATAAGAATGGGATCGTTCTTTTTTGAGGAGTTACGATTTTAGAAAATACTCAAAAAATCAAACGATAGAATTTTGTTACGATTGGATATTCGAAATCCTTGGAAATCTTATTTCCGTCTTTTCAAGTCCGTTTGAAAGATTTCTGATTCGATCTTTATGTGAAAAGAATTCTGTTTTGACCTTTGACTCTTTTCATTCATAAGATTTTGTTTGGTTTTATAAGGGAAGAGTTGTGTTTTTATGAAATTCCTATAAAGACCAAGAAGGGAGGTATAAATATTTTGATGCGGAAAGTCATTGTTCGATTTCGTTAGCGTAGGGGTGTCCGTATTTTTTTTCCGGAGGTTTCTAATCTCTCTATAGTTTAAGATTAATTTTAGGAAGATCTTCATTACAATTCAGTTTTGCCGCGGTTATACGAAGTTCGTATAACCGCGGTAGAAGCTTTGACGAGAAACCAAATCACTCAATATGCGAAGTTCGTATAAACGCGGTCGAAGCTCTAACGAGAAACCAAATTCCTCGATATGCGAAGTTCATTTAAATGCGGTCGAAGCTCTAACGAGAAACCAAATTCCTCGATATGCGAAGTTCGTATAAACGCGGTAGAAGCTTTAACGAGAAACCAAATCCCTCAATATGTGAAGTTCGTATAAACGCGGTAGAAGCTTTAACGAGAAACCAAATCCCTCAATATGTGAAGTTCGTATAAATGTGTTAGACCATTTAGGGGGAAACCGAAGTTAGGCGAAGTGGTCACTTCTTTCTTCGGCGTTTCCTTTCGAATCTGTTTTTGAAATCATTTTGCCAACTCTTCAATTCAGCTTCGACTGGGAGTGAAGGGGAAAGAAAATTCTTCCATTTACCTGAATATGCAGTTAATATCAGATCAGCTACGGTAAATGGCTTCTTGTTTTTATTAAAATAACTTGGTCTATATGCCAAATTCAAAACAGTATCGATCCTAAATAATTTAAGGACTTGGTTCAGTATCGAACTCAGTAGAACAAGTGGCAAATGACAAAAAAGAAATAATCCTCGCCAAAGTGTAAGATCGCCTTCTTCGTTAAAATATTCTTTGAAGTTAAAAGAGGTCCAATCTATTCGGATGGAGCGGTTGATATCTTTAAAGAAGTCATCAAAATCATCTCCATCTAACCCAAGATCGTGATTCAAGGACATATTAAAATCTATCCTCTCGATTCTCTCTGCCCTATTTCGGGCAATACATAAAAGTATCCTCTTAGCGACTAAAAACATCCTTTTCTTTTCATACTCATCATATTGCATACGCTAATTTCCGTTACTGTTTCGACTAACTCGTCAACATCGGAAGTTCGTCTAAACCCGTCAATGCCATTCCACTTGAGACACACGTTGTTTTATTTTTGAAATTCGTATAATCGCGAACCTATCTCCTTTGCGAAACTCAAGCCGATCGACTTCACGAAATTCGTAATACTCTCAATCTTAGCGGCTATGTGTAAGGAACGGTCAAGGATAGCTTGAATCTAAGTTGCTGTGTAATGAAATCGTTTGCGAACGGACTTGGTACAAGAACTACCGGAATGTGATCTGCCTCGAGTCGCGGTGAGTGAGTTTCCAACGATTTGGCGCGATTCTTCTCCAGGTATTAAGTTACCTTGAGGGACGTCGATATGCTTGCACTGTGAGAATGATCCCAATGAGGATAAGGATCATTTCGACAACGAGAACTACGTTATCGTTTCTGAACTGCGCTTTGTAACTCTGCGGAAAAAAGATCCGAGTCAGTCCCATCAGGATTCCTGCCCACCCAACAAAAGTGAGAAGAACCGGCCACTGGAGCGCCCAGACGTTGTGCGAACGGACAATGGCAAGGCCTGCTGTGAAGATCAGGATTCCGGACAAATAAACGAGGGGAGTAATCTGTTCGATATACAATGTAGGATTCCAAAACCGCAACTCGGCGGTAACCATTACAGTGAGAACGGGACCTACTATTGCGGCAATTTTTCTAGAATTATCTATATTCATTAGAGATTCCTTGGGTTATTCCTTTGTATAACGTTTCCAAGATTGTCGATCACGAACTACGGCGTACGTCCTTATCTAAATCAAAGGCGGTGCTGATTGTTCCAAAGTGGAATCGCTTATCTCGTGTTCGTCGTTGTAATCCTTTTCCTTTCTAATTTTCGATGGAGTATCGTAGATATAAGAATAGGAAGTGATCTGATAAAAAGTATTTTTTTCCAGTTGGCACTTTGGATTCTTTTTGGAAATAAAGAAAAGACGGGAATCGTAATTTTCAATCTAGTTTATTTTCGATGAATTCGTTGAGTTCTGAAATGGATTTTAATTGATACAATGTCTTTCCTTTGGCTTTTGTTTTGAGTTTATCCAAAAAATCGGAAGTCCAGAATGAAGGGGAAAGTCTAAGATATTTCCAACTCGAGAGAGTTCCTTTCAAGACGGAACTACCTTTTGGCCATCCTTCCGGTTTGACAAAAGGACTTTTGAGTAACCGCTTCGTGGTTAACCAATAGTGTTGCCAATAAGGTAAATCAACGTAAACGAGTGTATCGGCGAAATCCATTCTCATCCAAAAAGATTCTAAGGTTCCGAAGCCCTCAATGATCCAGTTTTCTTTGTTTAAAAGGTCTCTATGAGATTCATTGTACTCTTCGATGGGTTTTTTTGTGCCATCTGTATTATATTCAATTAAATCTAAGGGATATAATTTGATTCCTAAAGTCGTCGCCAATTTCTTGCTCAGTGTAGACTTTCCGCCGCCCGGTTTACCAAAGACTGCTATTCGTTTCATCTCATTTTACTCCTAAAAAAGGTAGGCTGTTTTTTTAAGTGATTCCAATATTTGATTTCGTTATTTGGCGAAGCCCAAGCAAGAGGCGCGGATACGATCCCGATGCGCCGCGACAATTTTTAGTTAGTCGACGCGCTTAAATTCTACATGCTTGTTATCATTTAGAAAGTGATCAACAGATCCTTTTATCAAATTATTTGGAAATTGATTTTTTGCGACGTGATTACGAATCACAATATAATTTTTTCCATCACGATTCAATTTCGATAAAATTTCGTAAGGATTAAAAATTATCCCTGAAATATAATTATAAGAATCATTAAGAAAAGAATCCGTTGGTATAGAAGATTGGTTTGATTTAATCACCGCAGTTCTTTTCTCATAAGAAACACTAAAATTATCCGGATTATCTAATGGTACGGAATAAGAAGATCTCCCTAATGGATATACAGCCTTAACGATATCGGGGCATTCCGTATAAGCATCTACCAAACTTTGCTTTCCTCCTGATACAACGATAAGGAAAGGATCCATTGGCGATACTATTTCTTTTTTTAGCCATTTTTGATATTGTCCCGATTTATCCGTAATGGCACTCGTATATCTTAGAATCTTTTCCTCTTCGTGAAATGAGTTATAATACCCATCAGAAGGAGGATTCTTTTCCCAATTATCAGGTTGCAAACATTCAATAATAATTGTTCTGGTTTCGATTTGGAGAATTATATCTGGACCCTCCGGCTGAGGTTTTATTATCTTTCTCTCCTGATCATGAAAAAGATTCAAAAGTTGAATCATCCAGATAAAATTAGAAAAAGTCTTTAAAAGTTCGCCGGCTATTTTTTCTTCACTGTCCGGTAAATAGTCATAAACTTTTTCTATTTATTTAAATATTTCTTCCTTTGAATGAAAATAAATTAGGTTTTTCTCTTCAAATTCTTTTGAATTAATGATTTCTTTAATAAGTTTCATCTTTAAGCATGCAACTGACGAGACGATACACGAAGTTCGTATAAACGCGCCGTTACAGCAGCAAATCCGGTGCGAGACTCACCTTACACGATATCCGAGGTTCGTATAAACGCGCCGTCCGTAGCTCCAATACAGAACTCATGTTGCACGATATGCGAAGTTCGTATAAACACGCAGTCGAAGCTCCAACACAAAATTCATGTTGCATGATATGCAAAGTTCGAATAAACGCGTGGTCGTAGCTCCAGCGCAAGACTCAAGTTGCACGATATCCGAGGTTCGTATAAACGCGCGGTCGTAGCTCCAACACAGAACTCAAGTTGCACGATATCCGAAGTTCGCATAAACGCGCGGTCGTAGCTCCAACACAGAACTCATGTTGCACGATATGCGAAGTTCGCATAAACGCGCGGTCGTACCTCCAACACAGAATTCACCTTACACGATACACAAAGTTCGCATAAACGCGCGGTCTTCACTCCGACGTAAGACTCACCTTACACGATACACGAAGTTCGCATAAACGCGCGGTCTTCACTCCGACGTAAGACTCACGTTACACGATATGCGAAGTTCGTATAAACGCGCCGTCAAAAACTCCGAAAAACGACTCAGGTTGCACGATATCCGGATCTAACTAAAATATCGTTTGGCATTCCATAAAAAGCTGTTCTTTCCGAAAGTTCAAAATTCTCCGAAAAAAAATCACAATCTCTCGAACAACCAAGTTGCAAGTTTGTCAACAGAAACTCTTTCTTGAGACATGCTGTCCCGTTCTCTTACGGTGACTGTGTTGTCTTTTAGAGTATCATAATCTACTGTTATACAAAAAGGAGTTCCAATCTCGTCTTGTCTTCTGTATCTTTTCCCGATCGCGCCTCCGTCGTCGTATTCGATGTTGCCGAGTTTTGCGAGATCCGCAAAGATCTCTCTGGATTTTTCCGGAAGACCGTCTTTTTTCATCAGAGGAAATACGGCGGCTTTTACGGGAGCGATCTTGGGAGAAAAACGAAGAACGGTTCGGACTTCTCCGTCGGGAAGTTTTTCCTCTTCGTAAGCGTCGGTTACGACCGCGAGAAAAAGCCGATTCACACCTAACGCGGGTTCAACGACAAAAGGAACGAACTTCTTATTTTGAACCTGGTCTTGATACTTCAGGTCTTCTCCGGAAAATTTTTGGTGTTGGTTTAGATCGTAGTCGGTCCTGGAAGCGATTCCCCAGAGTTCACCCCAGCCGAAGTTGTATTTGAATTCTATATCCGAGGTTCCTTCGCTGTAGAAGGATAATTCTTCTTTCTCGTGTTCCCTCACTCTTAGGTTTTCTTTTTTGATTCCTACCTGATCGGTGAGCCATTTCATACAATAATCCACCCAGTGTTTGAACCATTCTTTCTGAGTTCCGGGTTCGCAGAAGAATTCCATCTCCATCTGTTCGAATTCTCTCGTTCGAAAGACGAACTGACGAGCCATGATTTCGTTTCGGAATGACTTTCCAATCTGAGCGATTCCAAAAGGAATCTTTCTTCTGGTCGTTGAGACCACATTCTTAAAATTTAAAAAGATACCTTGGGCGGTTTCAGGACGAAGATAGATATCCAATGCGTCTTCCGCGCTCGCTCCGTGAGAGGTCTTGAACATCAGATTGAAGTCCCTCGCTTCGGTGAACGTTCCCCTTTGTCCGCAGTTCGGGCAGGCGAAATTGTTTTCCTTGATCACCTCGTTCATCTTCTCCAAAGTGAGACCGGTCGCAAAACCTTCTCCCTTTTGGTCTTCCAGGAACTTGTCCGCGCGGATTCGGGTCTTACAATTCTTACAATCGATCAAGGGATCGGTGAAGTTGGAAACGTGTCCGGACGCTTCCCAGACTTTTGGGTTGAGAAGAATGGAAGAATCCAGTCCGACGACGTCTTCTCTTAAGTGAACAAAATACTTCCACCAGAGTTGTTTTAAGTTTTGGAGAAGTTCGACTCCGTAAGGACCGTAATCGAAGGTGTTTGAGAGTCCTCCGTAAATTTCAGAACCGGGATAGACAAACCCTCTACGTTTACAGACGGATACGATTTCCTTCAAAGAGGAATCGAGACTTTCTTTCTTTTCCATGTGCCCAGGATTTTGCTCTGGATTCGGGAATAAAGTATTTTAATTCTCTCTTTGGAAGGATTTCTTGTTTGCCTGCGCTCCTTCCTCGGGTCGAATGGTTGATAGAAATCCGTTTTGCAGCGTCCAAGGAGACCTTGCCTGAAAAAGAAACTAGTCATCTTCGGTGTCAATTTCTTGTCCTGGAGTTCCCCCTTTCTGGGTCTGGGAATCTTTTTTCCTTTGGGGGTTCTCTTTGCCTTTCCAAAGGGAAAAGAAATCCGTTCCTCCGCTTTTGGATCTCTCCTCTTTCAGATCTTCTGCTGGAGTATTCTTTATCCTCTGGAAATTTCCGCGATCCTCTTTCCCGTTGTAGAAGCCTTCGTTCGTTCTCTCGTAATGGAATTGGGAGAATGGTTGATCGGGTTCTACGTCTTGATCGGGTTGATTCTTCTTTTTGCACATTCTTCTTCACTTCGAAAAGAAAGGGAACGTCAGTCGAAATCGAAACGTGGAAAGGTGGTCGAGGAAGAAAAGATCGAAAGATTTCACTTTAAGATTCTTGTTCTTCTCGTGGCGGGTTATCTTACGTCCAAGCTCGTCTTTCAAGATCCGTATCGTCTGGAATACGGTCAGTTAGGAATCGTAGAAGACAGCTTTTTGTATTTTTTCTCCGTCCTCATCGCAGGAGACACGCTCCTCAGTCGAGGCAAACCGTTCTTTCTTTTTCGAAGACCTTGGAGAATGTTTGAAAAACAGACGCGCGTCGCGCGCTTCTCAGGCTTTCAGGGAGAATGGGGTCGCAGAAAGGAAAAATACGCCAAGTTAAGAGATTGGATCTTTCCGGGATGGGGACATATCTATCTCGGAAATCTCTGGAAGGGATTTTCGATACTCTTTTTGTTTCTTCTCTTACTTTTGTTTTTTGCGACTGCTTTTTTCTCCTGGCTCGAACCGGCGCACGGAATCCGTTTCCTTATGTCCATGGGTTTGAAACCGGGGATCCGAGATCAGAAATTTTTTGCGATCGCTTCGAGTGTTGTACCGGCGCTCGTGATTCTTACGGGTATCGTCGGGATTCATCTTCTTTCCCGGTTTCTTCTGAATCGAACGATCCAAACAAAGCCTGAGTCCGAAGAAACAAGCCCGAGAACCGTATTCATTAGTAATCTCTCATACAGTATTCTTCTTCATTTGATTTTGATTTCCCTGGTTTTGATCATTCCCGTGACACTTCAGAGAAAGAAGGAACAGAAAGAACAGGAAAGACAAAGAACTCATTTTACTCCGGAGAATCTGGAATTCTACTTTATCGATCCCAATCTTCCGGACCAAGTCGAAGGTTTGAACGGAGGAGTCGTTTCGGGAACCGAAACTCCGACTCAAAAAGAAGGGGATAAAATTCCGGACGACAAACCCGCGGACGAGGGAAGGGTCAAAGGGGAAGTCCGCCAGGTTCGAGGAAAAAAATTACCTTCGACGTATTCGAATTATATCTCCGCGAAGATGAGAGGTCCCGAATCCTTTATGGAATATTGGAGAAGGGCTCCTAAAAACTATTCTTCCGTCGTCGCTTATACGGTAACCCCCGACGGAGAAGTCGTGGACGTGGACCTTGTGGAAGCCTCCGGTTATCCAGAACAAGATCAGATGACCTTGGAACTCATAGAAAGTCTTTCTCCTCTCATGCCGCCTCCGGGAACGAAAGGATATGTAAGAGTCACGGAACTTTTTTGGAACGGAAGTATCGATCCGGAAGCGATGCCGACCCCGCTTCAGAAGGAACTCGTGATGATGTATGACGGACGTTATATGGAGGAACTATGAACGTAGACGTTGCACTCCTCGGGTTTGTCTCCATTCTTCCTTGGGGATTCTTCTTGATCCTTCTTTTTCCGGGAAAGAATACTCCGCAGAGAATATTCATAATTCTTCTCGCGCTTTTTTTGGGTTATCTTTCCACCGAGATCGTTTTAAAGTTACATCCGATCTTTTGGCCGGACGTGAAGATGGCCGCTCCCAAAAGAGCGGGACATATCCTCACACAAACGGCTCACATCGCGTTCATCCAAGCGGGGATGATGGAAGAATTTTGTAAGGGAATATTGATTCTTTTTGCGGGACTTCTTCTCGCGTTTGATTGGAAGACTTACACGTTTCGTAAAGAAATGGTTTTGATCGGAGGATTTGTCGCGCTCGGATTTGCAGGAATCGAAAACGCGAATTACATCTTCAACGCGAAGGAAGAAGATAGAATTGCGATGTTCGTCGGTCGGACGATTCGATCTTCGAACGCTCACTTTCTCATCAATCTTTGTTTTGCCCTTGCCTTCGTAAAATCGAATCGAAAGGAACCGAGAGAAAAAACGGTCTATCTTTTTTTGGCGTTTTTACTCGCGGTCTCTCAACACGGACTCTTCAACTTTTTTGTTCTTCCTCAATCTCGTTTTGGAGGATGGCTTTCCACGGCGCTCTTCATCGGAATCTGGGTCTGGATCGTAAAAGACTTTCGGACATACATCTCTGAGGACGAAATCCTAGATGACAGAGTGGTCGACGCGGAAATTTTGGATACGACCCGGGAAACAAGTTGAGATACAGAGAAATCATTCTAACCATACCGAAAGAAATCGCGGACGATTTTACAAACTTCTTAGACGAGGCGGGAGTCGCAGGATACTACGAGATCCTCTTTGATCGGGAAGTGCCGCGCGCTCCCGACGAGGAAATCATTTCGGACGATACCAAGTTTCGCGTTTATTTGGCGGAAGAAGACAAGGAGAATGAAACCAAAATTCTTATCTTCTTAAAGGTGAACGCCGGAGAAAACTTCTTCTTAGAATCCCGCTGGATCGAGACAAAAGAATACGAAGAAGCGTATAAAGAATTTTATAAACCCTTCGTGATCGGATCCTATCGTGTGATTCCGACTTGGGAAAAAGACATCGCGGTCAGCACCACACCGCCCGGGATCATTCCTTTGCTCATCAATCCGGGACTAGCATTCGGAACAGGACATCACGAAACTACGCGCCTGGTTTTGGGAAGAATGGGAAACCTCGGACTTTCCGGAAAACGTGTGTTAGACGTGGGAACCGGCTCTGGAATTTTGAGCGTGGCCGCCGCAAAGTCGGGAGCGTCTCATATCCTCGCGGTCGACATCGATCCGAACGGAGTGAGATCCGCGACCTTCAATCGGGACGACAACGAAATATCCCCCGAGATTTTAAAAGTGGAAGAGGGCGGTTTCGACTTTGAGCCGATCCAAAAAGAAGAATGGGATCTGCTCATCGCAAACATCACCTTTGCAGTATTAAAAGCGAATATTCAAAAAATTGCATCTGTAAAAACGCATCATTTTCTCTTTAGCGGCGTGATCACGGAAAGAAAGGAAGAATTTATAAAACTCCTAACAGAAGTTGTGGGCGGAGAAGGCGTATTCTTTCAAGAAGACACGGGCTGGGAATTGATCGAATGGAAAAGAAAAGGATAAACCGATGAAACACTACGACGTATTCGGAGTCGGAAACGCACTCGTGGATATTTTAGTACCTACGGAAGACGTATTTATCAAACGTCTCGGGTTTGATAAGGGAATTATGACCTTGGTAGACGCGGAAAAACAAGCCGGCGTTTTAACCGCTCTCGAAGGAAGCAAGAGAGAACTTCGTTCCGGGGGAAGCGCGGCGAACACGATGATCGCGATCGCAAACTCGGGAGGAACTGGAACTTATACCGGGAAGGTTTCGAAGGACACTTACGGAGAATTTTATAAAAAAGACATGGAAGAGGCCGGGATCTTTTTCGAAGTCGCGCCCGAGGACAAGGGACATACCGGAACCTGTGTCGTTCTCACAACCCCGGACGCGGAGAGAACGATGTTGACTCACTTGGGAATCTCCATCACTCTTCAGAAGTCCGACGTAGACGTGGAAAAATTAAAGACATCAAAGATTTCTTATATAGAAGGATATCTCTGGGACGGACCCGGAACCAAGGAAGCCTCGCTTCTTACGATGGAAGAATCCAAGAAGAACGGGGTCAAGGTCGCATATACATACAGCGATCCGTTCTGCGTGAATCGTTCGAGAGAGGATTTTATTCGTTTAACAAAAGACTACTTTGATATTGTCTTCTGCAACGCGGAAGAGGCGAAAGCACTTTCACAAAAAGAAGACAAACAGGAAGCCCTCAAATTTATCGCCGGACTCGCTCCTCTCATATTCATGACCGACTCCGCAAACGGCGCGTTCTATGCGGAAAACGGAACGATTTCCCACGTGGAAGGGTTTCCGGTAAAACCGCTCGACACAACGGGCGCAGGAGACTGTTTCGCGGCTGGAGTTCTTTACGGACTGACCCAAGGATACAGCCTGCAGAGAGCGACTCGTTGGGGGAACTATGTGGCTTCGAGAATCGTCCAGGAAATCGGACCGAGGCTCGGAATCAAATTGATGGGAAGGCAGGACGAAATTCTAAAGTAAGTTGGCGGGGGTCGCTTTGATTAACTCAGCGCAAAGCTTTCCTATGGGTCGCTTTGCGGGGGGAAAGGCTTCCCCCTCGCTTCAGCCGCAAATTGCGGCTTTCGCTCCCCCCTTCGCCGGGAGATCTTTTTCTGTTCTAAGCCCGGACCCCAATTTTTTTGATTTGGATAAAGCTTAACGGAGACATAGAAAAATTCGAAATTTTGAATATATCTGATTTTGAATGTTTCACTTTGTTTCCGGTGTTTTCGCAGTTTTGCTCCGTTTGAAACGTTAGATGGATCGTCGGAAGCCGAGGAAGGTGGGACGACCGTCTTAGGGAGCGCATTTGTCGGAGTTACGACAACGCTGTGGAGGAGAAATTTTTCTTGAAAGAATTAGAATTTTCTGATAGAGGAAAATTTCCCGATTTTTCCCGCCGACCCACCTCCTCCACCCAATTTGGGTGGGGCGCGCGAATTCCACGGAAAGATCGTCGGAACAACGACAAAATCAATCCTCGAAGGTATTTTTTTTCTTATGAAAGTCGGAGCTTTGCTTTTAAGGACAAGTCAGAGAAACTTGAACCTCTGAGCGAGGCGCGTTTTCGGGAACGGTGAACGTGGTCTCTCTCACGACGGTTTCCGGATATCCGTCCACTCGGGCGATATCGCCCAGGCACCGGATTCTATAGTCGCCTGAGTGGATGTATTTCATTCGAGTCAACCCTCCTTGGACGGGAGAGGAGATGAGAGGTAACTTAGTGTCGATGTTCGTTTCGCTCAAACGATAGATTCCATAATAGTGAGTTGTGGACGCGGTTCCACCTAACACCACTAAGTTGGATGCGATCTCGGGACGGATGATTCTGGATCGAAGAAGTAGTCCTCCTCCCATGTTCGATTGGCCGTTGTGATCTGCGTCCCCTTTCCAGTCGCTTACTGCCACTATCGTCCTCACGCCTCCCAAGCCGGAAACGTAAGAATGTACCATAAGATTTTCCTTCAGATTCATTCTTACTTCCATGATGTAAGGATCAAATCCTGGATAGACGAGCATATCCTGATCTCCCGGTTCCACGGTATAAAGAAGAGGAAATACGAGAGGGGGGAATAACGATTGGGTCGTCGCATCCGCTGTCGGCTGATAGCTCAAACGTGGAACGATATTGACCCCAGGAACTCTGTAGTTATCAAATAATGTAAGATTGGAAAATGTAAGGCCCGGTTCCGTCGCCCAAGCAGTTACGAGAGAACGAAGATACATCCCCGTATAATAATATTGAACGGGACCATTTCCAAAAGCACCCCAGTCCGTCGCGGATGTAGGATCGTTCGAAGGATACGCGACACCTTCCCCGTTAAAAAATTGAATTGCTTTGAGTTCTCCGTCATTCAAACGGCAGGAATTGGAATTTGTTGTATAAGGGATCGTACAAAAAACCTGACGATTGGGAGCGATCTCGTCCCAGAATTTTTTCGTGTCTTTTACGTTCTTGATCAAACTTAGGTTGTAGAGACCTTGTTCGTATTTCGAAGAGATCCTGATTTCGCCGATATCGATAAAGATCGGTAGACCCGAGGCAGTTGGAATCCCCGTAGTATCAAAAACCGGATCCAATCCCGCTCCCGTTGTATCTTGGTAGATCTGTCCGGTTCCGTTTGAATACGATTCAAAACCGATCGGATTATCCGTCGCGTATGTTCCTTTTGCGAGGAGGAGCATTCTCTGATTGAAGAGCGTGCTGATTACGGGGTCGCTCGAACCTTTTCCTTGCCAATTTCCAACACGACAAAAAAACAAGCAGGAAGCGCAAAGTAGTAGAACGAATAAAAAAGAAGATCGGTTCATAGAAAGATACTCACCATCAATCCAAATTGAAAAAATTCAGCGTCTACAACTCTGTAATAGTTCGGGTTGGCCAATCTCGAGTCGCCATAAGGACTTGCGTAGTAGTACTTCGACTCCTCAGGTGCGTCCAACTGAGATTCGTAGATTTTATTGTAATCGATCCGAATTCCTATCCGAATTTTTTTTCCGGCGACAAAACTCGTCTCCAAACCGACGAGCATCATCGGATCCCAACGAGAAGTGTTGGACGGTCTTGCGACGACAAACGCTTCTCCACCTCCGGCGCGGATGATAAATGAGATCGGAAGATCGAGAGGAATCTTATAACCTAACGCGAGATAGACGGGAATCGTAGTCAGAGCTCTTTCCGTCGCGGAAAGATAGTTCGCGTAGAAAGCTCCCATCTCTAAATAAAAAATCCAAGGCCAAGGAATTCTAAAAAAGAAACCGCCGCCGAGGGTCGTATCCAAATATTTCTGGGTCTCGGTTCCAGGCCAAGGATTCGAAGCGCCCATCCAAACTCCGATCTCCGGCTTCCGATTATCGTAGAACGTTCCCGCGTTTTTTTCCGCTTCTTCTTCCTCTGCTTCCGCTTCTTCGTCTTCTTTTGAGACGATCCCGCTGGAGGGAAGGCTTCCCGATTGGGCCACAGGTCTCGGGATGAAATCGGTAAAGAATTTATTTTTTACGAAGTCTGGTTGGTAACCGCCTAAGAGCTCGAAAACTCCCGGCTTCTTTGGGGAGGCGGAAAGGATTCCCGGGATCAGAGTCAAAAAAAGAAGAAGAGATCGACTTTTTGAAATTCGGGGAGGAGAGAACTTCATGATCGATACAAGTCCCTGAGAGAATACATCGAATCGATCGACGGGTGAGAATCGTAATAGGCTCTTATAAAATAAAGACCGTGAGGGGGAAGAGTGATACCGGCTATCGTTCTATCTCTGGAAGAAAGAATCTGGAGAATGTTTGTATCGTTTCGTTTGCCGTTTGCGATTTCCAGAAGGGTACCCGTAAGAATCCGAATCATATTGTGAAGAAAGCCGTTCGCCCGGATCCTTACCTTGAAGAGACCGTCAAATTCCGCGCTTCGTTCCAGTCTCGCCTCTAAAATCGTCCGAACCGTGGATCGATTTTTCATGGAGACCGCCTTCGCTAAACTTCGAAAGTCATGCTCTCCCTTTAATAATTCCAGTTCAGCTTCCAAGCGTGGAACGTCAATCTTATGTTGATACCAGAAGGCTCGATTTTTCCAAGTAGGCCGTGGGAACTTCGTGTTGAGGAGGAGATATTCGTATTCCCTGGAATGACAGGAAAATCGTGAATCAAAATTCTCCTCCACTTCTTTCATCGATAAAATGGAAAGTCCCGGATCGGTGAGCGCATTCATACTCAGGAGAAACTTGCTGAAATTCTGAACAACCTTTTGCGTTTTGAAATTGACCATCATTCCGCGAGCGTGCACGCCCGTGTCCGTTCTTCCCGCTCCGGATATATCGATTGGTTCTTTGAGAAGAATGGAGGCCGCCTTTTCCAGATTCTCCTGAACGCTGGGCAGATCCTTTTGAGTTTGAAAGCCGTGAAAACAAAGACCGTCGTATTCGACGAGGAGGGCGTAGTTTATTTTTCTCCTCCCATTTCTTCGATGATCTTATTGTATTCGTCGTAGAGTTCTTTCGCCATGTCGATGATTACGGAAGGTTTGGACTTGGATCCCTTTCCCGAACCATATAATCTGGAAAGAGTTCTCTTTGCTCGTACCAAAAGATTCAGCTTTTGGGCCGGGTCTTGGGCAAGTTCGTCTTTGAACTTCATCGTAAGATATGCGGAAAGATAGATCACACCGTCAAAGGCCCAGTTCTTATCCGTATCCGGCCCTAAAAGATAGGACGCCTGATCCACGGGTTCGGAACCGCTTTGCATGATATCCATCGTGTCCGTATACCAGCTTGCGGATTTTTGGTAGAGAAGGTCTCGGACTTTATCGAAGCCCATATTCGGAAAATCGTTGTTGAGATCGTCGAAATACCAAGCTCCACGAACCGCACAAACCGCTTTTTTTGGAGTAGGGGCCACGGTGACCTTTCGGTTCTGATAACATTCGATTGCAAGAAGATACGAAGCGGCTCCGAGAACCAAATTTCTTTCCTGATAAAAATCCAAAGGTCCGAGGATCTTTTCGAGGTTGGAGCGGCGCGTATCGGACTGGGAACGAATTTTTTCGTTTTCCTCCGCGTCTAACGTAGACCAGTCCTTGGAAAAAGCGGAATAAAGACAACGAGGACAAACGCTGATGACATAATCATTCGGGCTGACACGACCGAATTTTCGATTTTTTTCGTAGAGTCTTCTGAGTTCGATCGTAAGTTTCCCGGCGATGAGGCGACCGCCACCTTGGAACATATTTTCCTTTTGGTGGACTTCGTGACAGATCGGACAGACCGTATCTTCCTTAGCGCGGAATGAGATCTTTTTTCCTTGTGCGATTGCAGTGGCTGTCATATTCTTATCTTTGAAAAACCCGAAAAAAACAAGCGTAAGCTGTCAATTCGGACACCATTCTAACCGATAGAGTAGGAAGAAAAGCACTAATTTCTGTGTTGCCCCGGGCCTTGAATCCGGAGAAACTTTGGAAAAGGTTAACCGATGAAACGACTGATTCTCATACTAATAGCAATCTCCATTCTTCCAGTTTCCGTATTTGGAGAGGCGGTCTCGAGCAAAGCCTACAAAAAAAGGGTGGAGTTACTGACTTATCTCCGCGCGATCGAGCCGATTGTACGCAACTACAAAGGCGAGGTTCCTGGAGGGCAGAATCAGCAGAACGCGGGAACTCAGCCTGCGGCCGGAAGCCAAGCCGGAACAACCCCGGAGCCAGACGGTGACAGAGTGAAGAAATACAAGGAACTGAAGAGACTCTACCAGGAAGGTCTTCAGTATTACTTTGAAAACAATCACGTAAACGCCTATCGTAGATTCTTAGAAGCACAGCTCGGAACCGAAATGCTTCTGGAAGAACTTTCCCAATACTATGTGGAAAGAAGTGATGAAATTTTAAAAGCGGCGATCGAGAAGAAAAATCAAAACAATCCCGAGGACAGAAACCTCGTGGACATCGCGATCGAGTTGAGTAAAAATTCTTATATCGTAAAAGATATGACCGCGGATCGGGAATCACCTCTCACAAGAAGAATGTACAACCCGAGAGACTTTCACTACGTAACCAATAAATACGCGATCGAGAAGAATATGGAAACCGGTTATAAGTTTTTAGGTCTTGCGAAAGAAACCCGAAACAATGCGCTCAAGATCGAAAAACATCTGGAAAAACACCAAAAATTACAGCCGAGTCATAGAAAGCACAGGATCGAACACTATCTCGCGGCAATTCAACTCTGCAGAGATGCAAGAGCCAATGCGATCAATATCTTCAAACTAAAATATCCGTACGATAATTACTTCCTCTTTAAGAGCGACGCGAAGACCGAAGCGATCCGAGACGATGAAGGAAAAGCCGGTCCTTCCGACGTAGTAACGTTGCAAGGGGCGACGTATGACTTTTCCCAGAACCCGACTCTGGAATACGATCACAGGATGAGTCCTGTTTTTGATAGAAGAATTCCGGAAGAATACCGGAGAGACGCGGTGGACGTTTTGGAAAGAATCTACGATGACGAAGTCAAAAATAGAATCTTCTTGAAATGGGATCCTGAAAAAAGAAAACAATTGATGGGTGAGAAGAAGTAACCCAAAAACCGACGTTCCTTTTAGAACTTCGATTCTAAAAAGCCGAATTCCGTTCGGTAAACGAAAGCCCGCCTGCAAAAGCGGGCTTTTTTATTTTCGTCTTTGGACTTTTCTTTTGGAGAATTTCCGTCGGAGCTACGACTTCACCGTGAAAGTCGCGCGCCCCACCCAAATTTCGGGTGGAGGGGTGGGTGGCGGAAAAAACCACGGCGGACTTTCCTTTATCACAAAATTCTAATTTTGCAATTAAAAATTCCCTTGTAGGAACTCCTACGATAAGACCCATTTTTTGGATGGGACAATTTTTGCTTCAGCACCTTCTTAACTTGCGGGTAAGGATTTGATCGTTGCGTGGAGGAGGAGAGTTGGCGAGGGAAAAAGGAAAGAATTTCCTTTCCCAGAATTTACGATCTTTGTAGGAACTCCTAAAAAGGAACCAGATTTTGATTGCAATTCCATCCTCGTCTTTCCGGTCTTTCGGTCCAAAAAGTTCGACGGGGGAGGCAAACCCCTCTCAAAGTAGATCGATTCCCGGAACTATGGATTCTAAATTCCCTCGAAAACTAGCTTTTCTAAAAATGGAATCCTTCAAAAAATTGCTCTCGATGAACCCATTGAAATTTATGGAGAGCCGCTTAGGTCGCTTTCCAAAATCCTATCGCAGGATTGTCTTAAAAACGTATTTGATCACACTTCCCCTCGTCTTCAGCTTGGCCTTTCCCAGTCTGATTGCAGGATTGTTTTTCGCGATCATTCGCAACCAAGAGAAAAAGAATTTAGCCTTCCTCCGAGGTTCCGCCACTTGGGGTGGAGCGGTTCAGTGGATGACGGGAACCAAATTCCTAAAACTCGGTGAAATCAATATTCCTCAAAAGGGATATATGATTTTTATCAATCACGTAAACGAACTCGATTTCCCTTACGATTGTCTCGTCGTAAACAAACCGTTTTTGGCAAACCAAGTGATCAAAAAAACTTTGATCGCCTATTGGTGGATGAAAGCAATGGGATCGCAGGTTTTCGAATCTTCGAAAGCGACTACGATTGCGGTATCGGTTCGAAATCTCATCAAGGGATTGCACAAGACTTCGTTTATCGTTTATCCGGAAGGTCACAATTCTTATACCGAAGAAATTCAGCCGATGCAAAAAGGAATGATCAAACTAGCATTTGAAAACAAAATCCCTGTTGTGGTCGTTTTAAAATCGGGAATCACCGGATATCAAACGAAGGAGAGTGGATTTGTTGTCGCTTACAAACAAATCGGAAGTTATGATCCTACCAAGTTCGGAACCTGGGAAGAATTCAGAGACTTCCTCTTTGAAACGATGAGCAAAGAAAAGAAGAACCTGGACGCTTCCTTGTCCACGGGAGCGCAAAAAGAATCGGTGTTGGCCTCTTGATTACGAAACTTCTCATCGCCAATCGTGGGGAAATCGCGGTTCGCGTCATACGCACTTGTAAAAAACTCGGAATCAAAACCGTAGCGGTCTATTCGGATGCGGACAAGGATTCACCGCACGTAAAACTCGCAGACGAATCGGTGTATGTAGGCGAACCGACTCCTTCTTCTTCTTATTTAAATATTCCGAATATACTCGAAGCCATTCGTAAGACGAAGGCGGAAGCGGTTCATCCTGGATACGGATTCTTATCCGAAAAACAGGAATTCGCGAAGGCCCTTGAAAAAGAAGGAATTCTATTTTTAGGACCGACCCCGGAATCGATGGAGCTGATGGGAGATAAGATCAATTCCAGAATCAAGATGGAAGCCGCCGGGGTTCCGGTCGTTCCGGGATACAACGGTCAAAATCAAGATCCGAAAAATTTGGAGAAAGAAGCGCAAAGAATCGGGTATCCTCTGATGATCAAAGCGACCGCAGGCGGAGGCGGCAAGGGAATGAAACGGGTTTATAAACCGGAAGAATTTCTTTCCTCACTCGAGTCCGCGCAGAGGGAAGCGCAAAAGGCTTTCGGAGACGGAACCGTCTTTATCGAAAAATACATCGAAACTCCGCGACATATCGAAGTACAGGTGTTTGGTGACAAACACGGAAACGTTATGCACCTTTTTGAAAGGGAATGTTCGATCCAGAGAAGACACCAAAAGGTGATTGAAGAATCTCCCGCTCCGAATCTTCCTGAAAAACTTCGAGACGAGATTTGTCAAGTGGCGGTAAAAGCCGCACAATCGATTCAATACGTCGGCGCGGGAACCGTAGAATTCATCCTTGGAAAAGACGGAAAGTTTTACTTTTTAGAGATGAACACTCGACTTCAGGTAGAACATCCCGTCACTGAATATATCACCGGACAAGATCTCGTAGAATGGCAGATCCGAGTCGCTGAAGGAAAAAAACTTACCGATCTCACACAAGGAAAGTCGATCGTTCCAAACGGACACGCGATCGAAGCAAGAATCTACGCGGAAGATCCCGAAAACAACTTCCTTCCGTCCACAGGTATATTAGAATATATTGAATTTCCGGATCGGGAATTTCTCAGGGTCGACACAGGCGTGGAAACAGGATCGGAGATTACCATATTTTATGATCCCATGATCGCAAAGATGATTTCCTGGGGGAAGACGAGAGAAGAAGCCTCGACTCGTTTGAAAGAATCCATCGATTCCACGGTGATTTTTGGACCGGTAACGAATACGTTCTATCTTTCCGGAATTCTTTCTCATGAAGAATTTAAGAAAGGACTCACACATACTCATTTTCTGGAGGAACAAACGATCGCGTTTACTCCGGATCGTGAAATTCAAGCCGACGCGTTCTCGTTTGCCGCGGCCGCGCTTTCCGAAAAGAAAAAGTCTTCCGGAATTTGGGAAGCGGTTGGACCGGGAGGTCTTTGGTGATCGAAGAAAATTTTCGTTTTAGACACAGAGAAGAAGAGATTCCAGTAAGAGTTCGCTCTAGTTCTCCCGGAGTCACTTCCGTATCGATCTTGTTAGATGGAGTAACTCACGACTTTCAGATCTCCAGAAATTTTCAGAGCGAAGGGAACGGCCTTTTTTCAGGTCCCGGTAATCACTGGAGAATTCTTCGAAGAGGAAATCAGATCTTCATTCACTATAGAGGATGGAATACGAAAATTCTTCTTTCCAATCGAGAGATCCATCTCGAAGAGGGAAGCGGCGGTTTTATTAAGAGCCCGATGCCTGGCAAGGTCATTCGAGTTTTGGTTTCCTCCGGTTCATCCGTTAAAAAAGGAGCGATTCTTGCGATCGTCGAAGCGATGAAGATGGAAAATAATATCCTCGCTCCGGGAGACGGAATCGTAGAAGAAGTTTCCGTTGTGGAAGGAAGTATGGTTTCTCAGGACGATCTGATCTTGAAGTTGAATATGGTCGCTAATAAATCGTAGTTTTAGAATATTCTAAAATTGGAATGTTTTAGGACATTCCTTTATATCGAAAAAAAATATAAAACGATCTTTGGGTTTCGATTTAAGATTCTTTCAAGCAGAATCTCCCGAAGCGGTTTTTTCTTTAGTACGGCGATCTTATTTTTTTTTTCCTGAACTTGTGATGAATTTATTTTCCCGCAGATTTCGTTTTGCGTTTTTCCAATTTTGATGTGGGAACTCCCTCCGTAGGCGAAAAAATCAGACTTTTCTCTAAAGTTCAAAAACTGTGGGAACTCCCTCCGTAGGTGATAGAATCAGACTTTTCTCTAAAGTTCAAAAACTGTGGGCACTCATCCGTAGGTGATAGAATTAGAATTTTCTCTAAAGTTCGAAAACTGTGGGAACTCATCCGTAGGCGATAAAATCGGAATTTTCTCTAAAGTTCGAAACTGTGGGAACTCCTGCGGTTTTATCTTTCGAGTCATCTTTTTAAACGATGAACGATGAACGGAAGGGGGAAGAATAGGAATTGCAATTTTTCTCGCGAACGTTCTTGCACAAAAAATCTAAAAATGGAAAATCCTTTTTTGATTTTTTGTCACCAAACCTGTGTTTTGTGACCCGGAAACTACTTTGATTGATTCCGACTTCGAGTTCTCAATCTTTCAGAAAGGCTCTCATAATTCGTAAATCCAAATCGAAAATTTGAATCCGTTTTCTTTTTTTCGGTCTTTTCACCTAACTTCGATTCGTTGAAGTGTAAAAAGTATTCTACGTTTCTATTCCTTGAGACAAAGCTTGGTTCTGTCATATAGCTCCTTCCGGCATAATTTAGATTCCTGATCCTCTGTCGTTTGTTCTCTAGAGGTTTGTGTTTTATCGTATTTTCTATTTTTGATTGAATCGATTCCTAATTTATAATGTTATCTATAATAAGTAGGGGATCCTAGTCCTTTGTTTTTTTGATTCGGTTATAGGCATATGAGAAACAGTATTCTTCTTTTTCTGAATCTTTTTTTTGTGGTGTTCGGTTTCTTCCGATGCAACCAGGGACCCGGTTCGGATTCTTCCAGTCTCGTAGGCCTTCTTTCTTCCACATTCTCCGGAGAGAATGTAATGCCGATTGGAGGAACTCCTCCTACGGGAGATGTTCCAGGTTGGGTTTCAGCTTCGGATGCGATATTTGCGGATAAAGTGGAAATAACGTGGGAGCCGATCGCCAATGCCCAACAATACAAAGTGATGCGAAAGGCAACAGACGAAGCGGCCTTTCAACAAGTGGGAATCCTTTCGGGCACTTCCTTTATCGATACGGCCGTAAGTTCTGAAAAAACATATCAGTATGTCGTTCAAGCTCTGACGGACCAAAATAAAAATACTCCTCAGAGTCTCTTTGACAACGGTTGGAAATCTTTCTCAGCGGGATGTTCGGATACTCTCAAGAATACTGCGAACAGCGGAGATTCTCTATTAGCAAGATTGAATGGTGGTTTTTCGTCAGCGGGAGCGATCGCCGTTTTTAGAAAAAATCTTTTGGTCGGCGACTCGGCGGGAGTGGTTTTATTAAACGAAAACCGCGATTTGATCGGAATCTGGCCCGGACTTTTTCCGAAAACGCTCATTGTGGATAAAACAAAGGAACGAATTTACGCCCTCTCGGGAAGAAATCTACTTCGTTTAACATCTGAATGTGGAACAGAACTTCTAACGACTTTGCCCGACGATTCCGTTCCCACCGATTTGGCGATCGACACGACCGGAAATCTCTACGTCAGCGAGGTGAATCACAATACTCTAACGGATCGTATTTTTAAGTTCGATTTAAATGGAACTCCATTGAATACCTTTGATCTTCCCGGACAAGGTAGGGAGCCGGTAGCGATTCATATTCATCCCGTGGATAACTCGATCCTTGTAGCGGATAATTTCGATTTCAATTTATATCGATTTCAAATTAACGGAAATCAATTGGTCCAAATTGCTTTCAAACATTTCACCGCGGGAAGAGTCATCGATCTTACGATGCCGGATTCTGTTCAAATTCTAATTGTGATTCAATACAACGGAAATCCACCCGGGCCGATGTTGATCCGAAATCATAACGGGATGGGAGCAGGATCTGTAGAGATTCCTTTTTTCGGTTCGGTTTTAACGACTTCCACAATCAATGCGGTCACTTTCGATTCCGAATCGTTTCAACTTTTGGCGACTGGATCGGATCAGACGATCTTAGGATGTTCCTATCCTACCTTCAGTGGATGTCAAAAAAAACTGAGTGGGCTTTCTCCTTCCCAAGGTGTTACGGATTCGAACGGCAATATTTACATATTAAATTCTTCTTATATATCAAAACTGAACTCGAATGGAGCTCATCTTGGAGTCTTTCCGCTTCCTAATTTCGCGGGGTTATCGATTTTAGGATTGGATCTTGAATTGGATCGGGATTTTTTATACGTATCAGCGAAAAATTTCGATTTTCAAAAAACAGTTCTTCTCAAGGTGAAAACGGATTTTTCAACGTTCACTTCTCGAGAAATAGAAAATTCGAACGCGTTTTTTTCTCCGCAGATTGCGGTTTCCGAATCCAAAATTTACAACGATTTTATTTCGGGAGATCTATCCAGTGCGGGAATCCGTTATGCGCCCATTGAAGGTGGAACGAATCAGCCCTACGAGAACGTATTCAACACCTTTTTTATCAGCGATGTCTTCTCCTTGGAGACGGACAACGCAGGCCATCTCTACTATCACCTAGCAGACTTTGACGAAGAGTTCAATCAGTTGGGAAGAATTCTCAGATTCGATTTGGATACGTTGGGATGGAAGACCTTGGATTCAAGCACTTATGATACGAATGTTCACTATCAGATCGGAACCGATCTATCCGGAAATTTATATACTTTGGATTTTTTAACGGGCGGATTTAAGATTGTGAAAAGGGACTCGGAATTTTTGGAGAAAAAAAGAATCTCACTTCCGCAAGCGATGAACCCGATCACGATGTTTTTGTCCGGTTCCGGAGAATCGGCTTTTGTAATCGATTCGAAAAATCTTCATCGTTTTACTTTTTCGAAATAGGATCCTTTAAGAACATTGACAAAGGATGAGGATGGGAACAGAGTTTGTATATCGGATTAGAAAACTGATTCTCGTTCAAAAACGAATTCATAGTTCCGCTGGGAAAAATTGAATCCACAATAAGGAAGAGCCAATGTCGAATACATTCGGGAACACTTTAAAAACGGTCAGAAACGCAAAGAAAAAAAGTCAGTTGGATCTCGCCTTGGATGCGGACATTTCGACGAAACACCTTAGTTTTTTGGAATCGGGTCGCGCCTTACCGGGAAGGGAAATCGTAAAGAAGTTGACCGATGCTTTGGAAATATCCTATCCGTTTCAAAGTATCTTATTTCTCGCCGCCGGTTTTTCTCCCGACTTTGAAATCGTCGAAGACGAACAATCAAACAGTGTCTTCGATTCTCTTTTGCTGAAACAAATCGACGCAGTCACAACTTCTCCTACGATGGTTGTGAACTGGGAGAACGTAGTCATAAAAATCAATCCCGTTTTGGAAAAGCTGATCGCAACGCTAAAGGGGGACGAATTTTCAACGGAAGGCCTTTCCGCCTACGACTTTATGTTTAGCGACAAGGGACTTGGGCCTTATCTTCTGGAGAACCCAGAACTCAGGGATAGAATCATAACCTGCAGTCATTTGGAGAATTTCGTTAATCAAATAGATCGATCCTCGAACATTCCGGACCCGGATCCGAAATCGGATCAGCTTAACAAATCCGGTTTTGTGCCGGTGACGATTTGTATAAAATATAAAGGAATTCTTATGTTTGATGTGTTGCCCACTTCGAGCGGACATCCTTACGAAGTCAATGTTCGTTCGACTCGAATTTATACTTGGGTTCCTTCGAACCGTTTCACGGAAGATAGGATGAAAGATTTGCTTTCTGCTGATTCGGACATTTCAGAATTAGTCGCTTATTGATCCAAAACGAAGAATGCTTCCAACATCGCTCGTATTTTGTTAAGCGATGAAAATCCGATTCTTATCGAGTTCGAGACAGCGGAAGTCCTTTTGAAAAACCGGCCATTTCTTTCTGAGAATCGAAATCCTTTTCCTATTTTTGGTAAAAAGGTCATTCTCTAAAAATCCAAAACTTTGCCTATATTACCTCCAGGTAATTGAATTTAAAATCAAAAAGAGATACGATATTCCAAATCAGAGTCGATCGAGAACCGATCGAAAATTTGGAGTTGGAATTTGAAGAAATTTTTGAAAGTGTTTTCTTTCGGAATCATCGTGTTCATTGGATACGTTCTCGTAGGAAACATTCTACACCTCTATCTTTTTCCGGAACAATCGGTTGTGGAAGAGGCCTATCCGATCGTGGGAGATACGATGGTGAATCGATTTGCAAAGGAACGTTATACCGTCCTAAAGACGGATCGAGAGACAAACGGGCGTTATGCGGAAGTCGAGTTGCATCTCGAACCGGGGGGAGCGATTCCCGAAGCTCACATTCATTCGAATTACGATGAAACCTTTACCGTATTGAAAGGTGCGTTGACCTTGTGGATGGACGGGAAGGAATTTTATCTCCGGCCGGGTGAGTCTCATACGGTGCCAAAGGGAACTCCGCATCGACCGTTCAATCGAGAAGATCGTGAATTCGTGGGAATCGTTCGAGTCAATCCCCCGGCTCAGTGGGCTTTATTTATAACTCAGTTTCACGGATTCCTAACCGAAAAACAAGAGCCTCGCACTAACCTTGAATTCTTCTTACAAGCGATGTTGGTTTCGAGCTTTTACGGAGATACCTACCTCGCGTCGCCTCCGATTTCCGTACAAAAGGTTTTGGCTTTTATCATCGCGCCGACTTCCCGACTTTTAGGATATAAAAGTTGGAAGCTGGAAAACTCTCTCAAGTGGAGAGGATAATCAGAATCGCATTTTTTTGAGAACAAAGGACTTCCAAATAGAATGGAGGAGGTCCTTTGTACAGAATCTCAGTGCGAAATTGGATTCGAAACAGGAAGTGAAGAAAAGAAGAATCTTGATTTCCGAAGAAGATCCTGACTGGGTTTATAGTTTTGTTTCAAAAGAATGCATGTATGCTTTCAAAAATGTCGATTCCTTCTTTGTATTCAAGTAGACTCGATTCCGATCACATAAAGAAATGCGATTATGGAAAACGTCGCACAGTTTCATAACGAAACAAAGCTATTGTTGGAGAAAGCGAAGAATCGTTCGGAAAGTTTCATTCAAAGTTTTCACGATATCGAAGTACTCTTTTATTCACGGGAAAGAGAATTCGGTGATGTAATGAAACACTGGAAGGTATATGAGCCGACTTACCGATTGATCGAAGAGGCTCAGGAAAAGGCGTATCGCAGAGCGATCCAAGAAAGTCTGACAGATGCTCAATCGCTCAAAACACTCCGCGATTTTTTTCTATCTCCTTTCGGTAAACTTTCGCCGCGTTATGATTTGATTGCCGCGCTGGGAGATTCGGAATCCGCTCAGATCGTCTTCACTGCTGTCGAAAAAGAATTGAATCGAGAAGTCGATGACGACGTGGATTCTTCCTGTTTCAATGGATTGTTCGAACTATTTAGATTTTCTGAATATAAAGAAAATGTTTTGAATCTTATCAGATCCGGATTTAATCGTACGATCGAAGCCGCAGGCGACAATCTCGTAAACGATACGATCTTCAATCACATAGGTAGACTTTGCATTCAGTTAAACGACGAACCTTCCGCTGGAGAAATTTATAAAGCCTTTGTTTTTGGAGGAGATCCGGAACGGCACTATGAAATGAACACGGTCGCGGCGAAACTTTCCCTTTATCTTACGGCCCTCAACTATCAAGGCCCGATTGATGCGATCCGGGACTACATCGATTACTATAACGAATCGTACGGAGATGATGAGTTCGTAGTAATGGCAAGATACTCCTATTGGTGGTTTAAGAAGGAAGTGGAAGAGGCGTTGCTCTTTTTGGGCGATTCGGAAAAAAAGAAAAGCCTTGGAATTGTGGCTTCTCTTTTGGCCGATTTAAACGAAAAGAAAGCGATCGCAATATTACAAACGCGCTTAAAGGATTTGACGAATCCGGTTACCTGCGAGGTCTTTAAGGAAGCGATTCATAGATTGGAAACACAGAACGAAATTCCGAAAAATCAGGATCGAATGATCTGGATGTTCGGCTTCATTACTAGGACGGAATTGGCTTTGGGAAATCGAAACGATAATGTTTTCGTAAGAAGAGCAGAAGAACTTTCAAATTCCATCCAAGCGATCGTTCAAGAAGTGGATGACTCTACGCCGGAAGATATCTGAAAGATACCGATTCTTTTTTCCCGATTGGGACGAAGGAATGCCTTTCGAACGAAAACAAAAAAACCAAAGTGGTCGAATTAAGAACCCTTTTTCTAAAAAGAGTCCTGCTCCACCCGTTGCGGGATTTGTATGAAACCAAGCTCCGTGATTTGCTTGTGCAAAGAGACTACCACCCACAAAGAGCTGATTCTCTCCCGATCTTCCAGAAAGATATTTATCAGGCAAATCCGGACTTTCGTTGTCGCTCTCTAAAGATTTCGAATTTGAATTTTGAATCTTTGCTTTGTCGATTTCTACAAAACCTAGTTCGGTTTTAAAAGTAATCTTGTCTTTCTTTCGTTCTACGATGATCCCTCGAACAGAGCTTCCATCCGTTAGTTGAAACTCTGAGTATTGATACGAGGATTCAGGGCCTTTTCTTGCGTAATCAATTCTTTGGATCTCAGACTTAGGGATTCGATACAATCTTCCTTTCCAACGAAGACTAACGGTATCCGCGCTTTCATTGATCTCATCTACTAAGAACGCATCACCTGATTTGAGGAGTAATTCGGAAGAGAGTAGGGGAGTTGAAAGTAATATTAAAGAGACAATAACGTATCTGATTGTTTTCACTGTGCCTTTGCCAATTTATTTCTTCGATCAGCAAGTCGGAAGTGCATCTTTTTTGTAAATGAAATTAAGATTTTGTTTCAAAAGAGAAAATCTTATTATAATAAATATCATAGAAAAACATTATACTAAGAATTGTCGTTGGTTCCTTATTATAATGTTTATTATAATTCAAAACTTTCTAGGAATGTAAAAAAGACAAAAAATATTTTCTAGTCCGTCGTAAGTTTTTAAAAGTGTCAAAATGGTAGCATTGACTAGGCATTTCTGTTTTTCGGAATTCTTAGTTACATTGTTGCTTTGATACAGATAGAACGGGAGTTTTTGGATGAAATCACGCGGACTTCGCATTTTTACTTTAAGCTTTGTTATACTTTTTGTTCTTAATTTTTCAGTAGTTCGAACAGTTCGAAATTTTTTTAGCTCGATGGCCGCAGCTGTCACGACCGGTATCCCTCAAAAGCTTCCAGTCATTGAAGCGAATCACGACGGTTCTGCTTCAACTTCGATTCCGATTGATGTTCCGCAAGGAACGAAAGGTGTGATTCCGTCTCTCGCTCTTTCTTACAACTCAAGAGGTGGAAATGGAGTTTTAGGGGTTGGATGGGATCTATCAGGAATTCATACAATTTCAAGGAATCCGTCTTACGGAATTTCGTATAACGGAACCGATTCCTATTCTTCTTCGCTTGCGGGGGAGCTAATCGATGTTAGTGGGAATCGTTCAGCCTTTCATTCTAGGAAAGAGTCCTGGATTTTGTTTGTTCCTCAAGGAACCTGCGGAGACGGGCCTTGTTCTTGGGTTGCGACCGACAAGGATGGAAAAAAGTTCACTTTCGGTGGAACTCCGGATTCAAGAATCGGAGCGATCGGAAGAACGGCTGGTTCAATTCGGGAATGGGCACTGAGTCGGGAAGAGGATTCTTTTGGCAATGGCTACAATGTAACCTATACTCCGATGGACAATACAAATGGGGATTATTATCCTTCTACAATTTCTTACAATGATCGCCAAATTCAATTTTCGTATGAAAATCGAAACGACAAGTTTCCAAGTTACTCACAAGGTTCGATCGTAAAAACGCAAAAGAGACTCGATACAATCGAAATCTTTATTTCCGGAAGCTCATTTCGAAAATACGATTTGGACTATACGACCGGTCCCGTGACTGGGCGTTCTATTTTGCAATCCTTGAAACGGTCCGGAAGTAACAACTTCGGAGTGGAAAATTATGATGATCTTACCTTTTCATATTCCGATCACGCGGGTCAATTTTCGATAGTCGGAGTCGGAACTGCTAATCGCTCGAATACGGGAACAATGGCGGTGTTCGTTCCTGACTTCTTGTTAGATATAGCGAACGTATTTTTCAACCAAGAGCTTCCGTATCATCCTTCATTCTTAGATTCCAACGTGGATCTTGCTATGCAATTCATCGTTAAGATGCCGGTGCCAGATCGGAACGCATGTAACGCGGGCCTTGCTTCTTGTTTGTGTGCAATCATTCCGATGTGTACGGGAGGCAATCCCGCATTCTTTAACTATGTTGCAACCAATTGTGCGGCATTCCAGGGTTGGGGTGGAGTGAATGGTTGTTTGAACGGAATTGATACTGCACTTGTTGCGTGGGTGTCGATGGATGTAAACGGGGACGGTATCAGCGACTTTGCAACGCTAAACGGAGATCAAAATAACGGAAGCATTCATCTTTCTGGGAATATAATTCAAAACAACGGGTCATCCTTTCCATTTGCGGATAGTGCAAGCCTTCCTATCTTTTACAATACATTCTATCAAGCAGTCGATTTAAACGGGGACTCTAAAACCGATTTCGCATACGAATACAACGGAAGTCTTTGGGTCATTTATTCGAATGGTACTTCTTTTTCTTCTCCGACTCAATTTGGGAACGTCAACATGGATGGGGCTGTTCGCAATATGACGATTTTTAGCCCTTACGAATATCAATACCAATACTCGCCTCAGAACCCAACGCCTGTAACAAATGACAGAGCCTTAAAAGATTACTTCGCTGATTTAAACGGCGATAATCTGGTGGATTTTATTCACTACTCCGGAGGCTCTTTTCAAGTCTATATCAACCGCAAAACATTCTTTGATAATCCGATTTCGATCGGAGGCTTTTCTGATTCTTTTATCAATGCGATGATTGATATGACGGGGGATGGGAAAGCAGATCACGTTCAGTTGGTGCAGTCCTTTGACAATTCCGTTTTAATCGGACTGAGTGGACAAAGAGATGCTCTGAACAATCAGATGAATATACTTCAACAACAAAATCAAAGAGCGCAGGATGTGGTTGATTTGATTGCTTCCGGGAATGCGGCTTCTATCAATCCAACTGAGTTTCAGTATTTAATCGATTATTTTAATATTCATTGCGGCTTAGGTTGTATTTTAACCGTTGTGGCCTTACAAGGTTCCAGTGGAGGAACGACTCTGACTCCCGCAAATGCCGCAAGTCTTACGAATGACCTTCAAAACATAGTAGCCAATGAAATTGGTCCCTTAGCTCAACAAAGTCAGACTATATCTACTCAGATCGGAACAATCCTTGCCGCCGGAACTGGTGGAAATGCAACGTATTCAATACAGATAAGATCTTTTAACACGAGCAATGGAACCTCCCAAGTGAGAAGTTACCCGATCAGTGGCCCAGTTGATCCTTTTAAGAGCACGCTTACTGACGCAAATGGAGACGGAAATCTTGACCTGGTTACATTTTCGGGAACACAAGCAGTTGTTTCTCTTTTTACTGGAAACGGTTTTACAAGTCCGATCTATTCTTCCTTAAATTCAGGAGATCCTACTAAGTTAATTCAGTTTAATTTTGGAGAAGTGAATGGAGACGGCTTCCCGGATTTGGTTTTGATGAATTTAGGCAACCACCAGTACGAAACCTATCTTTCCAAAGGAGATGGAAGTTTTGTACTGAATTCTACTTATTCCTTTGGTAGTTTTTCTTTTAATGAATTCAATGACGCCGCTGGAATTAAACGATCGGATTCGTATCAAATCTGGATTTCAGATATGAATAACGATGGGATCTCGGATCTCAGTGTTGCCTACATTTCCGCTGACAAAACAGTTGGACAAGTTTCCTATCGATACAATGCCGCTCGAAATTCCGGTGAAGACATGCTCCAGGTAGTTTCGAATAACTCCGGTGGTCAAAGATCTTTGGTTCAATACGGCCTTGCGAGCTTACATGCAGGTGCCGTGGTTTCCGGTTCCGGAAACTATCCGAATGTTCCGAATACTTCTCCGAGTTATCTCGCAGTTCAAACGACTCAGGAACTTTCAGCTGGGATTATCAAAAGAACCAATTATCAATATTCAAACGATCGTATGTTTCTTGGAACAAGAGGGATTGGGAGAAGTTTAGGTTTTGCTTCGGTGAAAGAAACCGACGTGGATACTGGGTTTTATTCTATAACCGATTATATTCAAAACGACTATCGGCTAGCTGGAGTCCCACAAGGATCGAGAAGTTACAACGCATCCAATAACCTTTTGAGTTCTTCGAACAATTCTTCATTTAGTTTTCCGAATCCGTTTGGAACTGAGATTGCGGTTGCGGGATCGGTAAATTCGAGTTTTTACCAAAATGGATCCTTAGTAACGACTTCTTCGAAAGCAATCACGTATGATTCTTTCGGTTTTGCTACAAGTGAAACCGATTCGTTAGGATCTCACACGGTTACAAACACGACTCAGTATTCTCACGATACTGCGGCCTGGAGAATCGGGAGAGTTTTGAGGAGCCGAAAGAATGTGGATGGAACCTGGGTTTCAGATTCGCAACTGAGTTATTCCGGGGACAAGGTTCTTACTCAAACTCAATTTCCTTCGAGTGCGTCTCCTTTAACTTCAACTTTCGGTTATGATTCTTTTGGGAACGTGACTTCGGTAACGGATCCAAGCGGGGGAGTGAGTACGATAGTGTATGATTCTTCTTTCAATCTGTTTCCAGTAACTAAGACGAATGCTGTTGGACATAGTTCAACTTGTGTCTACGATCCAGAGCTTGGTTTAGAATTAACCAAGACGGATCCGAACGGTGCGACTACTTCCATGTCGTATGACGCGTATGGAAGAATTTTGAGCATTACGTATCCAGGGAACGCTAGCCCGAATGAAATGTATTCATACACGAATACCGGTCTTTTTGATCTAAACAATTTGGCAAACAACGAGTCCGTCACAAAGAACGTGATCGATTCTGTAAGCGGGAACACAAGTACAACCCAGACCTTTGAGGATCCAATGGGAAAAACGATTCGTTCCATTAGCAATACGTCTCTTTCCGGCGTGAATCAAATTCAAGATAGCGTCTATGATTACGCTCAGGGGAAATTGATTCAACAATCGAATTCCTATCTTAGTATCCAGACTCCGCAACAAACAAGATATCAATATAATGACCCCGATGGAAATCTTACCACGATATTAGAACCGAGTGCAAACGGAACGATCCAGACAAACGTTACGAATTCTGGGTTTACGGAAACAAAAACCACTTTGTATCCAGACGGTTTGACTTCTACAGTGAGTGAAACTAAAAACGAGCTCGGTCAAATAGTAAGCCGAACTAACCAAGGAAGAACGACTCAATACTCTTACTCTCCGTTTGGAGGGATTGCAAGCGTTACCGATCCTGGAGGATTGACTACGACCTTCGGATATGATTCCTTGGGAAGAAAAGTTTCGACGCAAGATCCAAATTCAGGGACCATTACACTTACTTATGATTCCAATTGGAGAATCGCAAGTCAAACCGATGCAAGAGGGAAAGCGATCAGTTTTACATATGACGGTTTGGGAAGAATTCTTACCCAAAGCACGAACGGCCCCGAAGCACCCGTTCAGTTTGTATATGACGACGGAAGTGTGCCATTCTCAAAGGGACGCGTAACACAAGTTACCGATGGAACCGGAAAGACTGAATTTACTTATAGCCAGAAAGGGGAAGTTATCCAGAAGAAAAAATACATCGATGATATCATCGCTATCTTCAAAACGGATTACGATTCCCTAAGCAGGCCACTCACTCAAACGTTTCCCGATGGAACCAAGACGCACAATCTTTATTCGATCAACGGAACAGTTTCGAATATAACGATTGATTCTGCCGATGGAACGAGTGTAGGACATTCTGTTGTTAGCTACCAAGGACCATACTTGGATACAAATGGAAATCCATCGATCAAAAGGGTGACTGGAAACGGTGTGACGATGGAAATCGCTTACGAACCGATCGAAAGAAAACCGATCGCGATCGTAACGAAAAAGCCTGACGGGAGCGTGATCGGAAATACGGAATATACTTACGACGGGAAAAGAAACATCACGAAGATCGATGACAAGTTAAATCCCGGAAGAACACAAACTTTCACGTTAGACAACTTAGACCGGGTAACAAGTGCGACCGGAAAATACGGAACACAGAATTACTCTTACTCTGCAAATGGAAACCTACTTCAAAAAGGGAATTTCACACATAGCTACGGAGACGGAAACCACGCAAACGCAGTGACGGCGGCGACAAGTGCAAGCACTGGAACCATGAACTACACTTATGATGCAAGCGGGAATATGGTTTCAAGAAATGGAGACGTTCTTCGCTATGACAGCTTTGGAAAATTGATCGAGATCACACCGAACGGCGTAACTTCTTCAATCAATTACAACTACGATTATTCTGGAAATCGAATTAAGACTGTATCCGATGCGGCTTTGACAACGACGTATTCTTTCGGTGATAGCTATGAGATTGTAAGAGCTTCCGGGCTTCCTGAAAAACATACAATCTATGTAAAAGGAATCGAGGGAGAAATTGTGGCTCAGTGGACAAGAGAAGATGCCACTTTACAACTCACAGACTCAAGCTTAGAAAAAGAAAATCAAGTTGCAACTTCAATCGTGGGAACTCTTGCTAAACCGTTTTGCAAAGATGTAGAGATCGATTGCGGGGATTATTGGAAGAGTCGAATTGGAAAACAAGTTTATTCGTTCTTAGGATATTCTTCTTATTTTCAAGAAGGAGTTCCTACAAAACTCTACAACGCAATTTACTTCCTAATCTTACTTGGCATCCTTTATCTTGCCTATCCTTACTTTCTTAGAGGAAACGCCCTTTTGCAAGAAATGTCTTGGAAAGGAGCGGGAACTCCCGCTTTGATTTTAGCGATGTTTGTGATTACTTCTTTGCCAGGATGCGGGATATTGCCGGGAGGAAATGGATCAGGAGATCCCCCTTGGGTTCTTGCTTTGGGCGCGAATGTGAATCCGAGTGTTCCAAGTATTCAAAACGGAAACTCAGGTTCTTCCGGTGGTGGAATCAATGGAGGAGCTCCGGTTAATGGAATGTTTTTCTATCATCCGGATCATTTAGGCTCAGTGACAATGATTACAGATGGATACGGAAACCCTGCATCGGGACCAGAGCCAGGCGTAAGCTACGTTTCTTACGAACCTTATGGATCAATTAACAGAAATGACTCGTATGGCCCGGATATCTTCCGGTACAAATACACCGGGCAGATTGAGGACAAGGAATCAGGACTCTATTTTTACAAAGCAAGATATTATGAACCGACTTTGGGAAGGTTTTTGCAAGCTGATAGCCAGGTTATGCCTGATTCACCTAACGGAATGAACCGTTATATGTATGTCGATGGCAATCCTGCAAAGCTGCGAGATCCGTCAGGACACGTTGGTCTTCCTGGGTTAATACACATGTTTAACCGGATTGTCGGTCATGCGATGGGGAAGGACTTTGGGCAACATGGAATTAATAAAGTTGGGCATGGAATTTCAAATGGGGTAAATGGTGCGATTTCTAAGTCATCAAGATGGGTTGCAGGAAGAACGTCGGTTAGGAGCTGGGTAAGACCAATCGTTAAGCACCAGATTAACGAGAGATATGGTAATAAAGCCTTTATTGATAGTAAGATTCAAGGTGCTATTTTTTTAAAGATTCAAATTGAGGTAAGTAAATCGAAGGGCTTAAAGGTTGATGAAGATAAAGAGTGGCAAAACTTTTTTCAAGATTTGGCTTCCGATTATGTTTCAAATTATGTTGAAGGAGCGGTCATATCCCATTTTGCATTAGGTAAGGTTACTAATGCGATGAATTCGGCGCTTGGAGATGCATCGGCTGTCGCAATTGTAGTTAATCCGTATGTTGGCGCTCTTTCCTATGCGTATGTGGTAGGCAAACGCTTTTATCGTTTGTATAAATTGCAAAAGAAAGCTGAAGAACTTCAAGGAGAATGAAAAGAGTGAAAATTAAAAGTCTGATTTACTTAATAGTGACTATTGCAATATTGAATTGCAATCACTCCCACACTGAAAATGAAGACGATTATCGACATAGACTGAAGATGGTCGAAGCATCAATCTTAAATTTTTGCGGGTTTCCTACTCCAATTGGATTTGCTACGCCAAATCCATTTGGATTTTTAGGTCCACTTTTCCCGACAGATATTAAGTTCTATCGTGCCAAAGATGTGAACTATTGTATCGGACAAGTATTGTTGAATACTAAATGTGGGGATAGTTACGGCTCAACTATTTTGAATATACGCCTTGTCGAATCTGCATTTTGCAATCCACCAAAAAAATGCGCAATTAGTGATGTGGATTTCGGGAGAGGTGGATTATGCTTTGATTAATTATTGCAGCGTATCTCCTCTGTGAAAGCTAAAATGGAAGGTCCGGATATTCAGGCCTTCCAAAAATCTCTCAGAACGAGTCGTGTGTCGGAGCGAATATATTATTCGCTCATTGCCAACGATTTCCGATGGAAGTGTGATTTTGTCCCGATAGAAGAAAGAACTTTGCGTTAAGGATCGATGCGTGGTCAAGTTATTGAAAGTTCGGAAGATATTATATTTCAGAATGAATTTACCAATAACTTGACCGAAGCGGAGAGCCTGGGCCGCGAAGCGGCAACGCCCGAATAAACTAAAACGATCAACGGAACAGTTTCGAATATAACGATTGATTCTGCCGATGGAAATCGCTTACGAACCGATCGAAAGAAAACCGATCGCGATCGTAACGAAAAAGCCGGATGGAAGCGTGATCGGAAATACGGAATATACATACGACGGGAAAAGAAACATCACTAAGATTGATGACAAGTTGAATCCTGGAAGAACACAAACTTTCACGTTAGACAACTTAGACCGGGTAACAAGTGCGACCGGAAAATACGGAACACAGAATTACTCTTACTCTGCAAATGGAAACCTACTTCAAAAAGGGAATTTCACACATAGCTACCGGAGACGGAAACCACGCAAACGCAGTGACAGCGGCAACGAGTGCAAGCACTGGAACCATGAACTACACTTATGACGCAAGTGGGAATATGGTTTCAAGAAATGGAGACGTTCTTCGCTATGACAGTTTTGGAAAACTAATCGAGATCACACCGAACGGCGTAACTTCTTCAATCAATTACAACTACGATTATACTGGAAATCGAATTAAGACTGTATCCGATGCGGCTTTGACAACGACGTATTCTTTCGGGGACAGTTACGAGATTGTTAGAGCTTCCGGGCTTCCAGAAAAACATACAATCTATGTAAAAGGAATTGAAGGTGAAATTGTGGCTCAGTGGACAAGAGAAGATGCCACTTTGCAACTCACAGACTCAAACTTAGAAGAAGAAAATCAAGTTGCAACTTCAATCGTGGGAACTCTTACTAGACCGTTTTGCAAAGACGTTGTGATCGACTGTGGAGACTATTGGAAGAGTCGAATTGGAAAACAAGTCTATTCGTTCTTAGGATATTCTTCGTATTTTCAAGAAGGAGTTCCTACAAAACTCTACAATGCAATTTACTTCCTAATCTTACTTGGCATCCTTTATCTTGCCTATCCTTACTTTCTTAGAGGAAACGCCCTTTTGCAAGAGCTGTCTTGGAAAGGAGCGGGAACTCCCGCTTTGATTCTTGCGATGTTTGTGATTACTTCTTTGCCAGGATGCGGGATATTGCCGAGAGGAAATGGATCAGGCGACCCTCCTTGGGTTCTTGCAATGGGCGCAAATGTAAATCCAAGTGTACCAAGTATTCAGAACGGAAACTCCGGAACATCTGGTGGAGGAATCAACGGTGGAACTCCGGTCAACGGAATGTTTTTCTATCATCCGGATCATTTAGGATCCGTGATAATGATTACTGATGGATACGGAAATCCAGCATCAGGTCCAGAGCCAGGCGTAAGCTACGTTTCTTACGAGCCTTACGGATCAATTAACAGAAATGACTCATATGGCCCTGATATTTTCAGATACAAATACACGGGTCAGATTGAAGACAAGGAATCAGGGCTCTATTTTTACAAAGCGAGATATTACGAACCGACTTTGGGAAGGTTTTTGCAAGCTGATAGTCAGGTGATGCCGGATTCGCCTAACGGAATGAATCGATATATGTATGTGGATGGAAATCCTGCGAAGTTGCGTGACGCAAGCGGAAATCGCATTTCAACACCACTTGCTTGGGGATTGATGGGGGCACTCGCCGCTCCTCAATTTGGTTTAACTGCTGAACAAGGTTTTATGTTAGGCTATGGTATTGGAAATAAAATTCATCGTGATAATAAAAAGTCGGACATTGAAAAAGCGGCTGGTGGCCTTGGCAAGGGTATTCAAAGAGCGACATTTGTTGAAAAAGGGAGAGGGTTATTTGTCCAAGCGAAAATGGATATAAGCCAAGATGTTTCCTTTGAATGTGATGGATGGAATGGATGCCGAATCGAAATTGGAAGTCCGACTTTATTTTTCTATTTCCAAGTTGGCAAAACAGTAATTACAACTGGTTCTGGCGGAGGCGGTTGTGACGTTGAAGACAACGGTAAAGGGCATAAATGTTAAAGTTTATTTTGAAGGACTTAAAAGAGAATGAAAAGAACAATCTTTTATTTTAGAACGTTAATTACGTTAATAATTATATCGGATTGTATGCCTGCAGGGTATGGTAGAGTATTACAGGAAAACGAAAAGGAACTTAGATCATATAATTATGAAATATTGAACAAGGGGCAATATGAAAAATCATTAAATTTTCCCAAAATTAAATTTTATATTCTTCGTAACCAAGAAAAGGTGAAAGAGATTTTAGAAGATGAAAACAATGGCTTTTCTGAACAAAATTCTCTAAATGAATTTAAAGACACACTGAGTCCGAAGTCCTTAGTGATAATGGTAATTTCTGAAAATATAAATCAAAGAATTGAATCAGCTTCAATTAATGGAGAAGAGGCAGTTTCGAGTATCGGATTTCAATATGATCAAATGAAAATAAAATCTACTACTGGAGGATTTCCAGGAAGGGGGCAGTTTTCTGTTGAAAGGGAGGAAATAATTCCGATATCGAAAATGGATGAAATAAAAAGTAAAATTAAGTATAAGGGATATGGGAGTGCTAATGTTGAGTTATTACAATCCAACCGATACTTAATAGCGTTTGCAAATGGAGTCGAAACTATTCAGAAAAATAGTGTTCTGATTGTTTATTTTTCTGACAAGTCGAGAATTATTCTTTTTCTGTAATGTAATCATATTTGTCATCTTTAACAATCATTTTAATAAATTAGTATTGTAATTTAGAGCATATACGCACTTTGCAATTTTTTAAAGGTAAAATGAATAATCACATCTCATTTAAAATTATTATTGTTTTATACTATGAAAACAAGAAAGCATATAATAAATTTAAGGAATAGCAAAATGATAAAAATGGAATTTATGAAAATAAAAAAGAAACTTTTAATATTCTGTCTTTTGATCGGACTTTCTCTGCAAAATTGCAAACCAAATAATGGAGATGATAATGCGTCTTTATTGGCCCTGCTTTTTACTTCGAACATAGCTTCAGCTTGCGCTACGCCAAAAATAACAACTTCCGATCTACCGTTGAGATTTGTGCCGTATTCAATATTGACAAACCAATATGTCGGTGGATTAGCTTATGTAGAGAATCTTGAGTTCGGTCGCAGGATAAATTTAAAGATGACGACATCGGATCCAAGTAAATACGCACCGCTATTCTATAAAGCCAGTGGGCCTTGCGATGTGCCTCAAAGTTATTCTATTTCATCTTTAAATAGCTATCGATTCTTATTTGCAAGTGGCAATAGAATAAATTCAACGATGGTTTCTTTGACTGGTAGCCTGATGGTGATGAGCGCTTCAAGAAGTACATCAAAAGTAATTCCGACTGATATTTCAGTGTCATTAGACTCAAAAGCAGTTTGTAAAACTCCTATCATTGCAACTACGACAATAAAACCATTGATATTCGATTTCGAAGGTGCTACTTCCATTGCGATCGTTAAAATTGATAATTACGTTCCGAATCAATTAATTTCGCTTACTTCAACAACTTCGAGTTTAACTAACTTTTCTCCTATGGCTGTTCAGGGTAGTGATCCTTGTTTTCCAACTTCTTTTAAAGGTATTGCCCTTGGTAGCAATAATGTTTCGCAAATCAAATAAGTTGGTTCTCTGATACGGTTTCGGGTCCGATCACAGTCCTTTTTCAATATCCGGACAGTATTACCTCGGCTCCAGCAGACATTCAGATTCAACTCCAATAACTTTTTGAATTTAGGTTGAGAATTGATTTGAAATCGTTTTTAATTTCGATTTGCATTCTTATTATTTCGAATTGCTGGATGCGATATAACTCTGACGCGAGAGGAATCGATATAAATAAGCTTACAAAAAAAGGAATATCGAATCAAAATTCTGAAAAACAACGTATTTGTTATCGCGAATTAGATAATTGTTTTTTAAATTGCAATGAACGTTTTCCTTCTACACAAAGACCTAACTACATTCCAAGAGGTAGTTGTCGAGATTCATGCGTAAATACAATAAGAGAAAATACGGAATGTATGATTTATTATCAATCCAGTCGCAAATAAAACAAGATTTCTAAAATTAAACTTCTCACCTTATTGAGATGAATAGGGCAACTATTAATAATAACGGTTACTCTTTTTCGGGGATAATGGATCCGAAATCGACAGGAGTTTTCAAAAAAATATTTCGACTACTAACAAATCGTAGAGCCGTTCGGTATCCTGAATATTTCAAAATCGCTTCGCGTTCTAATTGACTTAGTTTAATTCCTAATATTCTTTCGTGTTCATCTAAGTCGCTCTCGTTTATTTCGACTGCTTTTACGTTCATAAAGTGTTTCATCAGTTGGCCCTCAGCAATTCCTAAAAAATAGTGACATAGATAAAATAAGGGAATTAGATAAGATAAACTACTGGTTCTAAGTTTTAATAATCTCAGAACTGATTTTTCATTCATCTTTATTCTTCCCGATGCTTCGTTCACGGATTGGTTTTCTGTTATGGGCAATACCTAATTTAGTCAATATTCCTAAAACAGCAGGGTGGTTTGATTGCCCTATAAAGACTTGATAAACTGTGTAATAAGGGATTCCTAATGGTTTAACGATTCGAGCAATATCTGAAATAGGCTTTCTTAAATTCGCAATTTTCTTACAAGCTTCAATAAGCTCAGGCTTATAGAGTTTGCGCTTGATGTCTTTTGAGTCCAAAGTTGAATTTTCTTCGTTAATCGATTCTTGCTCGGACATTCTTTTTTACGATTTGCTTAATCATAAACCCATTCTTGAAGCCCCTGGTCATCCAGCCAGTCATGGTAACCCTTTAACATATTTCGTTTTTCTAAATAATATTCTTGAAGTGCACATCTTGTAATAAGGAGGTCAATAGTCTCAGCATCGGTTCGGAGCTTTTCGTCTGTAGTTTTCAGATCAATGAGCTTCATGCTCAATTTCAAAGATTCGAGCTTGTAGCTATTCATTTGCGAAATCCTTAATATCCAAAATTTTATCTTCTTGTTTTCTTTATTTTTTCCGGTTTAGCTTCTTGTCGTATACTAAGGGTGCGTAACGAATCTTTCCTTTGTTAGTTTTCTTGAGACAATTGAACTTTCTTGTTAGCCAAGGAAAGGTTTGAAACGATTAATTCTCCTTTGATAAGAAAGAATGATCCTCTGGTCGGTCGAAGTTTGGAATTTTTGTTAAATTCTTGCTCTTTAAAAGGGGTCATTGCTAATTCCTCTTAACTTCTTGCAGGAAAAGAGTCAGTCGAACTATAAATTGCATTATACAATTAGTCAATTTAAAAAAATTGCCACATACAAGAAAATGACAGATCCCGAAGTACTGGAACGCCTTAAAATTGTTTTTAAATATCTAAAAACGGCAAAAAAGTTAAATCAGAAGATGCTTTCTTTGAAATTCGGGGTATCCGAAAGCACTATTACTCGATTACAGAATGGTGAGAACGTAATTACCCCTAGATTTCTGTCTCAATTGAGATCTATGTTCAGTGTTTCAGATGAGTGGGTCGTAAGCGGAAAAGGAGAAATGCTTCTTCCGGACGAGAATTTTAATTCTGATATTGAAGAAGAAGATCTAAAATTGCTTCAAAGCATTCGCAAGAAAGCAGGTTTAGTGGATTTAATAGGAATCCTTTTGAAACTTTCAGATCGAAATTTATCTGCAATCAAAGTGTTGGCGGAAAAATTAGATCCAAAGTGATTTTTGTTAATTTCTTTTTTTGAATTCTAAGTAAAAAATAATCTGTTTGAGTTTTTTTGGTAAATGTGACATAATTTTCATTATGTCACAAGTAATAGAGAAACTTGCAGTCAAAAAAATCATCGGCCTGGAATCCCCAGACGTCCTTCAGAAAATTAAAGAATTTGTTTCTAAAATTTATTTAGATGCCGGTTATACAAATTCGCCTTGGAAAAACGTAAATTATGATTATTGGTCTACTTGGTTCTATGTGGAAGGGGAAGAGGGAATTCTTGCCGCGATGAGAATTACTGAAAAGTTTCCCTGGAATTTTATTCCGCTCGAAGTTGCGTTTATTAAAGGAAGCGAATTCCCCCCAAAAAGGTACGGAGTTCTTGAAGAGAATGTTGCCGATTGGAATTCGGTTTCATTCATAAAAAGTGCAAAAGGCGGGAAAGCCGCTAAGTTAACTTTCATTGAAACGGCAAGACATTGCGTGAAGAAAGGTTATGATATGGTTTACGGTATGTATAATCCAAAGCTATCCGGGATTGAAAGAATTTACTTTCGAGAGGGCGCTTTAGAGTCAGTAAGATATATGGGCCCAATGTATTTTCCTGGGTTCTATCTAAATGGTGAAATGTCTTGGTTCGAAGTGGTAGAAATCGGAAAAGAGTGTTTACAGAAAATTGCCTCAAAAATAATATAACTAACATATTTTTGAGGAGAATTTGTCGTTTTGATTAGCACTGGTATCGGAATATTCGCTTTCTCTTTAGGATTGTATGTTCGAATCTTTGCTCCGAAAGAGCCAGTTCGAAATTATTTTTTCTATCTGACAATTTCTCTTTCTTTATGGATGCTTTTTCTTGGACAGAGAGGCTCGTTCGGGCTTGAACATCGAAATCTTCTCATCAATTGGACTTTGTTACCGATTATTTTTGCCCCTTACTTGTTGCATGAGGTCGTTTCTTCTTTGTTAACGGTTAAACGTAGTAATATATTTAGGAAATTTGAATATACTACTAATTTCATACTTTTAGTATATTTCTCAATTGTAATTTTGACTTGTAATGTAGTCAAGATTCGGGAACCAGAAAATTTTTCTTATTCTCCTACCTGGAATTACCATTTAATCATCGGCTACTGTTGCTTTTACATACTCATCTCCTGCTTTGAAGCTTTTTTTTCGATTTTTAAAAGTCGCGGAGACGAAAGGGTAAAAGCCTTTTTGTTATTTTCAGGTATTATTATTTCTCTTTCCATTTCGCTGATTTTCGTTTATATTTTACCTCTGCTCGGTTACTTTTTAGCTTCTAAATCTGCCTTTGGAATAATTGTCTCTTCGGCCTTTTGGACTATAGCAATTTTACACTATGATGCCTTTAGTATCCGTGAGAATATTTTAGAAGGGAATCCGATTCCTATATTAACTCGATTGTCTTCTTCTTTTTTCTTGGTATTGTTCAGAATATTGGATCCAAGTGAATATTATATGAGGCTTCTTGTTAGTAAGGCGAATATCGTTTTAAGCGTTACGTCTAAGAACCATGAGCTTGCGATGTCGACAGATTTAGAAAGGTTTGAGCGAGCTGAAATGGTCGCCGGAATCTATCAAAATCGTATAAAATAGTAATTATTTATTATTTCTGTGGTGAATCTCGTTGCAATTGTTTTAATTCAAATTAAGGTTTCGATTCTATGATCCATAAACTTTGTTGGTAATTGTAGTATCAGTATTCAAAAAAGGAACTATCAGCGTCGCTGATTTAAAACGAGTTGATCTAATTAAAAGTAGCTTAACAATTTCAATTCATAGAAAAGTGATTTGAATATAACAATGCCTCGGATATTTACGAAAAAATCGCAAAGCATGATTTTTTTGAGACAGCGGTTGCGGATATTCTTCACGCCGTAGGCGCACTGATGGGATCGATGGTTCTCTCGATGTGTTGCATTGATTACATGGGACTCGCAATTAATCCTGGTCAAAAAAATACCAAGGGTGAGTTTAAGAAGTTCATCACAGACCATATGTCAAAAGCTAACCCGGATTATTCTGATCCGCAGGTTGCCGATGAAATATATGCCGTTCGTAATTCCCTAGTGCATTCATATGGTGACTCAGATGCAACCGCGAAACTGAACCTAGACTTCGTAATCGATCAGATCACGTCCGAAAATCTTCTAACATTTGTCACAAACATTGGTCGAATCGGCCGCTGTAATTGGTGCTGAAGTGACCTTTGCTGCAACTGTGGAAATGATTGGATCGCTCTCAGTAGCCGTGATTTTCGAAATATTGGGTCCTGTGTTTGCAATTCTTGGTGCAATAGCAATTGCTCTTATCGCTACAATTGAATTAATGGAATTAACCGGAGCGATAAGTCCTCCGTCGGGAGGTAAGTTTGGTCCGGGAGTTTAGCCATGTTAAATTAAAAATTCTGAAAGTATTGCTTTTACTCTCTATAACTTTCATCCTG